>DATDBV010000692.1:0-25647 GCA_036524715.1 Nakamurella sp.
GTGCAGGCCGCGGCCGGGGTGCTGTGCCTGGCCAAGCCGGGCGATCAGGTGCGGGTCGGGCAGCCGCTGTTCGAGCTGCACACCAACACCCCCGACAAGTTCGCCGCCGCCCTGGCCGATCTGGACGGGGCGATCCGGATCGCGCCCGCCGGGTCGGCGGTCGACCGGCCCGCGCTGGTGCGGGACGTGATCACCGCGTGATCACCGCGTGATCACCGCGGGCTGACCCCGGGCTGACCCCGGGTTCTCGCAGTTGATCATGAAGAACACGCCCCTATGCCGAAGGAATGAGGGCGTGTTGTTCATGATCAACTGCAACTCCAGGGGGCTCAGCGGCGCCAGCCGGCGTCCACCAGGGCCTGCTCGACCCGGGCCACGCACGCCCCGCGATCGGTGAAGAACGCGCCCTTGGTGATGCGGACCACCCGCCACCCGTGCCTGCCGAACCCGTCCAGCCGCCCCACGTCCTTCTCGTACTGCCGCGAGTTCGACCGATGCTGGTCGCCGTCGTACTCCACGATCACCCGCCACGTCCAATAGACAAGGTCGCCGCGGCCGAGAAACACGCCGCCCGGGCTGTGGATGTCTGGATTCACATCCGGTTCGGGCAGTCCGGCCTCGATCATCGCGATCCGGAGCAGGCTCTCCGGGCGTGACTCCGCACCGGGGCGGACGAGACCGAGCGCCCGTGCCGCCCGAGCCTTGCCTCGGCCGCGGAACCTGTCGACTCGCTCCGCCAGATCGTGCACGGTGAGCCAGGGCCGGTCCTCGCCGTCTTCGACGAACCGAGGCTCGAGCACCAGGGCGTCGCCGACGGCGACCAGATCTTCGACCCGAAGCATCCCGCTGAGCTGGCAGAACAGCGAAGCGGGGTCGACGAGCAGGCGACCCCGGCGACGCACGGCGCGAACAAGTGGATCACTGATCTGATGGCCAGTGACGCCGACTCGGTGGGGTGGTAGCAACGTGGGGCCTACGGCGACGTGGATGCGTTCGCCTTCCCTCGGCTCGGGCAGCGGCAGTGGCCAGAGCCGGCCCGCGGTGAGGTGGCTGAAGTACGCGCCGTCCGGCAGCACCAGTTCGAGCGCATCGCAGGTCACGGCCAGCTCCTGCGCGGCAAGTTCGTAGCGGTCCAGGGTCGCATCGACCTCGAGGCCGTCGGCGAGGAGGCGGACGCCCCGGAACGGTCGGTCGAGGTCGCCGCCGCGGAGTCGCTTCGGGCTGAGCCCGGCCGCCCGGCCCTGGACCACGGTGAATGCCGCCTTGGTGAAGTCCGGCGGGAGCTCGCTGGGGGTGCGTGGCATCAGCCGATGGTGACCGATCCGCGAGAGATGCCTCCCGAGTTGTCCACAGCGATCGGTAGTTGTCCACACTCCTGCAATCGATCATGAAGAACACGCCCACAAACCGCTCGGATAAGGGCGCGTCCTTCATGATCAACTGCGGGTGGGGGAGGTGCGACAGGGCGGGTGGGGGAGGTGCGGCAGGGCGTCGGCAGGGCGGGTGGGGCAGGAGCGGCGTGCCTGAGAAACGGCCGGGCCGGGTAGCGTGCGGTGATGCCGACCGCCCTGACCGCCGAGACCATCGTCACCGCACCGAAAGTGCTGCTGCACGACCACCTGGACGGCGGTCTGCGGCCGGCCACCCTGATCGACCTGGCGGACCGGATCGGCTACCGGGACCTGCCATCGCAGACCCCCGGCGAGCTGGCCCGCTGGTTCGCCGAGTCGGCCTACTCCGGATCGTTGGAGCGGTACCTGGAGACCTTCACCCACACCCTGGCGGTCATGCAGACCCGGGAATCGCTGATCCGAGTGACCTCGGAATGCGTGCAGGATCTGGCCGCCGACGGCGTGGTCTATGCCGAGATCCGGTTCGCGCCCGAACTGCACACCGAGCAGGGCCTGAGCCTGGACGAGGTGGTGCGGGCCGTGCTGGACGGGGTGGCTGCCGGCACCGCCGCGGCGCAGGCGGCCGGCCATCGGATCCGGGCGACGATCCTGCTGACCGCGATGCGGCACGCGGCCCGGTCCCGGGAGATAGCCGAGCTGTGCATCGCGTTCCGCGACGAAGGCGTCTCCGGCTTCGACATCGCCGGCGCGGAGGCCGGTTTCCCGCCCACTCGGCATCTGGACGCGTTCGAGTACCTGCGCAGGGAGAACGCGCACTTCACCATCCACGCCGGCGAGGGGTTCGGCCTGCCGTCGATCTGGGAGGCGCTGCAGTGGTGCGGCGCCGACCGGCTGGGGCACGGGGTGCGGATCGTCGACGACATCACGCTGCATCCCGGCGGTCGGGTGCAGCTCGGCCGGCTGGCGGCCTATGTCCGGGACAAGCGGATCCCGCTGGAGATGGCGCCGACGTCGAACGTGCAGACCGGCGCGGCCACCTCGATCGCCGAGCACCCCATCGGGCTGCTGGCCTCGCTGAAGTTCCGGGTCACCGTCAACACCGACAACCGGCTGATGTCCGGGTGCACGATGACCAGTGAGATGACCGGCCTGGTCGAGGCTTTCGGGTACGGCTGGGACGAGTTGCAGTGGTTCACGGTGAACGCGATGAAGTCGGCGTTCATCCCGTTCGACCAGCGGCTGGCGCTGATCGAGGAGGTCATCAAGCCAGGGTACGACCGGCTGCGCCACGGCTGAGCCGGTGCCCGGGACGATTCCGCGGAAACGCCGGGAGCCGAACGACTGAACCGTCTGCGGGTCAATCGCCCCGGAAGAACCCGCAGACGGTTCACTCGACCGACCGGCAGCAGGCATCGGGTGCGTCCCGGCGTCAGCCTCGCGCGCCGTCCCAGTCCAGGGTGGCGGTGAACCGGTCGACCAGCACCGTCCAGGCGGCGGCCTCGTCGTCGAACGGCGGGGACGGCGGCAGCCGGTCCGGGTCGGGGCGGGTGATCGCACTGATCAAGTTGCCCAGCGGCGTGCTCGACCCGACCGCCTCCACCGTCTCCTCGTCGCCGCGTTCCAGGGCCGCGTCGATCAGCAGTTCGACGGCCAGCTCCAATTGCCTGCCGTCCACCGCCTCCGGTCCCTCCCGCAGCGCCGCGGCGAGACCGTCCAGCCGGTAGGTGTTCTCCGGACCGGCGAGCACCGCGGCGTCCCCGTCGGTGACCGCGCGCCGGATCTCGTCCCACACCTCCAGGGTCGACAGCCGGTGCGTGATATCGGTTTCCATCAGGTAGTTCTCCAGATCCTCCGCGGAGGAGTAGATCTGGATTCGGTGCTGCTCGGCCAGGAAGACCGGCTCGTCGCCGAGATAGCAGCGCAGGGTGTAGCCGGTGCGTTCGCCGACGGTGACTTCCAGGCAGTCGACGCCGGTATCGTCCCAGAACTCCAGATCCTCGTCGCGCTCCTCGTCATCCTCCGGTTCGCCGGTGTCTGAGGTCTTCTCGACCGCGCTGATGGCGGCCGCCTCGGCCTTGGTCTGCGTCAGCTCGTCGGCGTCGACGTCCGGCGTCCTCACGATGGCGTCCAGCGCGTCGATCACTTCGTCCCACCGCTCGGCGATGACCGCGCCCATCTCGTTCCACAGCTTCTCGCCGTTGCGGCCGATGAATGCCTGCTGGCCCAACGAAAGCACCGCGAACCCGTCGGCCGAGTCGAGGATCTCCTCGACCTTCTCCAGGCCGCAGACCTCGGCCATCGAGCGGACGATGGAGACCGTGTCGGTCAGCGAGGCCAGCGTCCAGATGTCCGGGACCTCGGCCATCAGGTCGGGCACCCCGACGATGTCGAAAATGTGGTCGTCGTCCGGCCGCAGCTCGTCGACCAGCAGATCGGCGGCGGTATCCCACTCCGGATGATCGAGCAGGTCGTGCTCCGGCGAGGTGCGGATGAACGCGGCCAGGTGCGCGGGCGACGGGAAGACGTACAGGTCGTCACCGTGGCCGAGGAACGCCTCCCACTCCTCGCCGTCCTCCAGCCACTGGGGCGCCCACAGCGTGTAGACGTTGCCCTCGGTCAGTCCGAGCTGGATGGGGATGATGTCGGCGGCCACCGGGGTCCTTCCGTGCAGGTGATGCAGCGGGGACAGCGTAGTCCGAGCCGTCCGTGACTTCCGGGTGGTGGGTCGGGAGCTCGGCACAGCAGTCGGCGCTCGGCCGGATTGAGGTGGCGGCCGGGTGGCGAGCCGGGACATGATGGGCCCTGCCCCGGCGACGGGGCGCCATCAAGGGAACCGACGATCGACACGACCCAGCCCGGGAGGCCACCATGACCGAGCAGGCAGCAGAGAACCCGTCGGAGACGTCCGCCGAAGACCTCCCGGTCAACCGGTCGACCAAGGAGAAGTTCGCCGCCGCGCTGGCCAAGAAGAAGGCCGATGGCCAGGCCCGCAGCGCCCACCTGGACGGCCACGGCGGGGTCGAGGGATCGACCGCCAGCCACAAGGCAACGCGACAGTTTCGCCGCAAGTCCGGCTGATCCGGTCCGGCATCCACGGTCGCCGCCGTCCTTCGACGTCGGCGGCGGCCGGTGTGCTCCCTCGCCTGCAGACAGGCGCCTCCTCATCGAACAACCGGACGAGTTCACCCGGACGGGTAGTTCTCCCCATCGTCAGATGTCGATGGGGCCGGATACGGTGCACTGGAAGCATCGAACGCCGGGCATTGTGCCCGAACGGGTGGAATGGTCCGGAAGTGGGGTAGGGTCGCTGCGTTGCGGGGCGACGGCCGAATGCGGGGGAAAGCAGTCACCGGTTCGTCCGGTGCTGCCCGAAACCGTCAATTGCTGGGGGGCTGATGGAGGTCGTCTGGGGAGCCCGGACGGATCGGGGGCGGGTCCGTCAATCGAATGAGGACGCCTACCTGACCGAACCACCGGTCTTCCTCGTCGCCGACGGAATGGGCGGGTATCGGTCGGGCGAAACCGCCAGCGCGGCCGTGGTCGAGCAATTCACCGACGCTCCCGAGAATGACGTCACTCCGGAATGGGTCAGCGGATGTCTGGCGAAGGCCAACGTCCGCATCCGCGACGGCGCGGGCGGCGGCACGACCGCCGCGGGCGCGGTCCTGGTGGACCGGGATGGCCAGCCGTACTGGCTGGTGTTCAACATCGGCGACTCGCGGGTGTACCTGCGCAGCGGCCAGGAACTGCGCCAGATCAGCGTTGACCATTCGGTTGTCCAGGAGTTGGTGGACGCCGGAAAGCTGACCCCCCAACGTGCCAGGCTCCACCCCGAACGGCACATCGTGACCAGGGCGGTCGGCACCCCCGGCCCGCCGCAGCCGGACTTCTGGCTGGTGCCGCGTGAACTCGGCGACCGCTTGTTGCTGTGCTCGGACGGCGTCTGCGGCGAGCTGGACGACGACGTGATCGCCGACGCGCTGCGCCGACCAGAGCCGGCCCAGGAGGTGGCCGAGGCGCTCACCACCCTCGCGTTGCGCGCGGGCGGGCGGGACAACATCACCTGCGTGGTGATCGACGTCCTGCCGTCGGCCGGCGAGCCTGCCCGGTCCGCGGACGATCCGGACGAGACCCGGCCGAGGCACCGTCCGGACGTCGGTGGGTTCCGGTCATGAGCGCAGGAGGGGTGGGCGGGCTTGCCACCCTGGTGTACGCGCCCGGCTCACGCGCGCTCGTGGCGGTCCCCGGCCTGGCGTTCCTCACCCCGGACGTGCCTGCGGCCCGCCGGGCCTGGACGGTGGCCGCGTCCGGCGGGAGCGCCCAGGACCTGCTGGGCGAACTTGTCCGGGACGGCTTCGGCACCCTTGGCGCGTTCGTGCTGGTCGACACATCCGGTGACCGGGTGCGCGTGCTGGCCCGGGGCGACGTGCCGGCGCAGGTCCGCACCGGCGCCGACACGGTCCGGGTGGCCGGAACTGGCGCGACGACCTGGATGGAGCACGTCTTCGACGGGGCGCAGAGCATCCGTGTCGGTGACACCGACACGGTGACCGACGGGTTCCCGCTCCGCGCGGGCATGGTCCGCTGTGCCGGGTTCGAGTACCGCGCTGCCGTCCCGGGGATGCCGGAACCTGCCCGGTCGGGTGGCGCCCCGTCCCCGCCGCCGGTCGTGGCCGAGCCCGAAGTTGTGGCCGAGCCGGCAGTCGAGTCCGATGTTGTGGCGGAGCCGGCGTCCGACCCCGCGCAGACCCGCACCGACGGCCCGGACGGCGGATACGACCACCTCTTCGAGTCCACGATCATGCGCAGCGTCGAGGACGCGGCGATCCGCGAGGTCGCCGACGATCCCGCGGACCTCGCCGGTCAACCGGACTCCGCCGAGTCGCGGATGGGAGACCACGACGGCCACACCATCACCTCGGCCGAGCTGGACGCGCTCCGCGGCCAGGCGGTGCCGCCGGATGTCCCCACGGGCCAAGAGTCACCCGGTGCCGCGCGACTCGAGCTGTCCACCGGCGACGTCATCGCGCTCGACCGGGACGTGGTGATCGGCCGGCGACCGCAGGTGGACCGGGTGCAGGGCGGCCGGGTGCCGGCCGTGGTCACCGTGCCGAGCCCGCAGCAGGATGTGTCCCGCACCCATCTGCGGATCGGCTGGTCCGGGGGTCGGGTGCTGGCCACGGACCTGCACTCGATGAACGGGACCGCGTTGCTCGGTGTGGACGGCACGACCCGAGCGCTGGATGGCGGCGTGGCGCACCCGTTGACCGAGGGCGACACCCTGGACATCGGTGACGGGATCACCGTGACCCTGCGGCTGGCCCGGACATGACCCGGCCGCCCGCGCCGGCGCCGACGTTGCCCGGCTACACCCTGATCCGCCCGCTCGGTGGCGGCGGCTTCGCCGACGTCTTCCTGTACCGGCAGGAGAGCCTGGGCCGCGAGGTCGCGATCAAGGTGCTGCTGGCCACGGACTCGTCGCCGGCCGCGCGGGCGCGGTTCGAGAACGAGGGCGCGGTGATGGCCCGGCTGTCCGAGGAGCACCGCAACATCGTGCCCGTCTACGACGCGGCGATCTGTGCGGACGGCCGCCCGTACCTGATCATGCAGTACTGCCCGAAACCGGACCTGGCCAAGCGATACAAGGCCGGCGCGTTCACCGTCGCCGAGGTGCTGACCACCGGTGTCCAGTTGGCCGGCGCGGTGGAGTCGGCGCACCGGCAGGGCATCCTGCACCGGGACATCAAGCCGGCCAACGTGCTGACCACCCGATCCGGTCGCCCGGCCCTGACCGACTTCGGCATCGCGGTGACCACGGCCGCCGCCGACGACCCGGACGCCATCGGGGTGTCCATCCCGTGGAGCCCGCCCGAGCTGCTGGCCGACGAGCCCGTCGGCGACGCCCGCTCCGACGTGTACTCGCTGACCGCCACCCTCTACACACTGCTGGCCCGCCGGTCCCCGCTGGAGGTGCCGGGTCGGCGCACCACCCAGGCGGACCTGCTGTCCCGCATCCCGCGGATCCCCGCCCCGCCGACCGGACGCGGCGACACGCCGCGCTCGCTGGAGCGGCTGCTGTCCCGCGGCCTGGCCAAGGATCCGGCGCTGCGCTTCGCCTCGGCCGAGCAGCTGGCCCGAGACCTGCAGCAGGTGCAGCATGAGATCGGCGGACCCGTCACGGATTTCGAGTTCCTGGTGGTAGATCCGGGGGCCGAGCTGGCCGAGCTCACGCCGGATGCCGCCGACCACACCCGGATCCGGCCGCTGGTGATCAAGGCGCAGGGGGTCACCGCTGTCGATGCCGACGGTGCGACCCGGATGCGCGGGGTGCAGACTCCCGGCATCGAGGGCGAAACCCGCACGCGGCCGGCATCCGGCGAGCACACCGTGCTGCGCGGTCGCCCGAACGACGGGGACTATCTCGACGCGGCTCCGCCGGCGGCGCCGCCGCCCGAGGACACCCTGGTGCCGCCACGCCCGGCCGCGGCAGCACCCGCGCCGGCGAAAAGGCGTGCGCTGCGGCCGGTGTCCATCGCGGCCGGCGTCGCCGTCCTGGCGTTGGCCGGTACGTTGACCTGGGTCGTGGCCAGCGGCGGAACGCAGCCGCCCGACCTCGGCAGGGATTCCGGCATGACGACCGCGCCGGCGGGTAACGCGGTGGACGAGGTCATCGTGCCGGCGCCCACCGACCTGGCCGGCAGCGTCACCCCGGACGGCGTGGTGTTCACCTGGTCCAATCCCGACCCGCGAGCGGGGGACAGCTTCTCATGGACCCGAACGGGCGGAGACGGGTCGGCGAACCAGGTGTCGGCTGCTCCGGTGACCGTGCCGGGTGTGCCGCAGGCCTGCATCGAGGTGACGCTGATCCGCGAGATCGGGCGGTATTCAACCCATCCGGCGCAGGCCTGTGCGGGTGGGTGAGGACAGTGGTTGGGGGGGAACGGGTGCGGATCGGATTCTGCGGTGAGTGGTACGACGCGGACCCTGCGGGCGAGTTCGTCATCGGACGGGAGGGCGACCTCGCCGTCGACGACAATCCTTACCTGCACCGGCGTTTCCTGACCTTGGTGTGGCAGCAGGACCTGTGGTGGCTGGTGAACGTAGGCAGCCGGCTGTCGGCCACCATCTCCGACGACGCCGGCGCGCTGCAGGCCTGGTTGGCCCCGGGTGGCCGGGTGCCGCTGGTGTTCGCCGCCACCACCGTGCTGTTCACCGCCGGGCCGACCACCTACGAGATCGAGTTCGTTTGCGACGACCCGACCTTCACCCCGAGCCAGGACGCGGGCAGCACCGGGATCGGTGAGACGACCATCGGCCCGGTCACCCTCACCTCCAGCCAGCGGCAGCTGATCGTCGCGTTGGCCGAGCCGCTACTGCGCCGGGAGGGCACCGGTATCAGCGCCATCCCGTCATCGAAGGACGCGGCGGCCCGGCTCGGGTGGGAGCTGACCCGGTTCAACCGCAAGCTGGACAACGTCTGCGACAAGTTCGACCGGCGGGGCGTGCGGGGTTTGCGGGGCGGTCCCGGGCAGCTGGCTTCGAACCGGCGGGCCCGGCTGGTCGAGCACGCCGTGGCGGCCCGCGTGGTCACCGCCGACGACCTCCCGCTCCTGGACGGCGATCAGGTCGACCGGCAGAGCGGAGCAGGCGGATGACAGCCGAACGCCGGCGGTGGCCGTGGTCCATCCGGTCCACGGTGATCGTCACCGTGACAACCCTTCTCGCCTCGGTGTTGGTCGTGCTGGGCGTGAACGCGCAGGGCTACCCGGTCACCGACGTCAACCTGTCCGAGTCCACGGTGTGGGTGACCAACGAGAAGGCGGGCCTGGTCGGCCGGGTCAACCGGCAGATCGACGAGCTCAACTCGTCGGTGGGGGTGACCAAGCCCGGCTTCGACGTGCTGCAGGACGGCGATCAGGTGCTGGCCGTCGTCCAGGCCAAGAACGAGATCCGGCCCCTTGACGTGTCCACCGTCGTGCTGACCGGACGGATCGGCACGCCGGCGAACGCGACCGTCTCGTTCGGCGGCGGCGTGCTGGCGATCGCCGATCCGGGGTCCGGTGCGGTGTGGGCGGGCACGCCGGACTCGCTGGCCGGCCTTGACCCGAAGTCGTCCCCGGCCCTGCTGACCACCGCCGCCGGTGTCCGGGTGGTCAGCTCGGTCGACGGCACGGTGTTCGCCGTCGCACCCGGCAGCGACGGGCTGTGGTCGGCGCGGATCGATGACACCGGTCAGCCGCAGGGTTGGGCGAGCGACGAGCGGGGCAAGCCGGTCGAACCCGAACCCGCCAGACTGGTGGGCGGTTCGCTCACCCCGGTGGCCGCGCCGGTGGTGTCCGAGAAGGCGCCGAGCGTCGACCTCACCGCCGTCGGCGACACCCCGGTGGTGCTCGACCGGGCCAGCGGGCAGCTGATCCTGCCCGACCGGCGGGTGGACGTTCCGGGTGGCGACGCGGCCGTGCTGCAGCAGCCGGGGCCCGCGACGGACACCGTGCTGATCGCCACCGGGACCGGTCTGCTGCGGGTGCCGTTGGCCGGCGGGGATCCGCAGACCGTCGTCGACGGGGTGTCCGGCACCCCCAGCGCGCCGGTGTCGCTGAACGGGTGCGTGCATGCCGCCTGGGCGTCCGCCCACCCCACGTACGCGGTCGCCTGTGGCGGCGACGCCGCCCGGACCGTTGCCGTGCCGGACGCCAGCGCCGCCCCCCACCTGGTGTTCCGGGTCAACCGGGACGTGATCGTGCTCAACGATCAGGCCACCGGCAACATCTGGCTGGTCGACGCGGACATGAAGCTGATCACCGACTGGGACGACGCCCAACAGCAGGAATCGTCCAGCGATCAGATCGCGCAGGACGGCGACCAGAACAGCTCGGACCAGCTCACCAACTCCCGAACAGACTGCGCGGACACCAGCTCTGTGACATCTGCGGCAGGGACCCCGCCTCAGGCCGCCGCCGACGAGTTCGGCGTCCGCGCCGGGCGTACCACGGTGCTGCGCGTGCTGGACAACGACTCGTCCGCGGACTGCTCGATGCTGGCCGTTTCCGCGGTGAACCAGCTCCCGGCCGATCAGGGGACGGTCGCGATCGCCGAGGTCGGTCAGGCGTTGCAGGTGACCGTGCCGGCGGCCGCGTCCGGCCCGCTGCCGGCCATCGAGTACACCGTCGACGACGGCCTGGGCCGGACGTCGACCGCGCAGGTCAGCGTGACCGTGACCGCTGACGACACCCGCGACCCGGTGCAGATCCGCGTCTCCGCCACCATCGTCGAGGTCGGCGGTACCGTCGCCTACAACGTGCTGCCCGACTTCCGCTCCCCGATGGGCGACGACCTGGCGCTGGTCTCGGCCACCACCACCACCGACGACTCGGTCACCTTCCAGCCCACCGGCCTGGTCACCTTCCGGGACACCGGCTCCGCGGGGGCGATCAAGAAGACCGTCGACCTGGTCATCTCCGACGGCACGTCGCAGATCGGCGGAACGCTGACCATCGACGTCAAGGCCGAGGGCACGACCAAGCCGGTGCCCGGCCCGGTCGCGGTGTCCGGCGTCGTCGGCGAACCGGTCGCCGCGAACCCGCTGCGCAGCGTGCTGTCCGGGCTGCGCGACCCGGCGCGGGTCACTGCCGTGCAGCCGCTCACCCCGGACCAGCCGGCCACCGCTTCCGCCGTGCTGAGCCCGCAGGACTCCACCGTCGTGCTCACCGGGAACGCGGCCGGAACCAGTTACTTCCTGTACACGGTGGTCGCCGGGTCGGCCAGCGCCACCGGCGTCATCCGATTCGACGTGGTCGCGAAGCCGGAGACCCCCGCACCGCCGGTGGTCACCCCGGACGTCGGCTACCTGGTGCCCGGGCGCACGCTGGTCATCGACCCGTTGGCCAACGACCGCGACCCGATGGGCGACGTGCTCGCCGTTGCGCAGCTGACCCAGCCCGCGGACAGCCCGCTCACCGCGACGGTGCACGACCTGAGCCTGGTCCAGGTGTCGTCGTCGCGCACGGTGCCGCCGGGCGGCGTCACGCTGACCTACGCCGCCGCGAACGCGGTCGGCCGCACCACCGGGCAGATCCGGGTGATCCCGGTGCCGGCGCCGCTGGTCCCGCAACCACCGGTCGCGTCGGACATCGCGGTGACCGTGCGGGCCGGTGATGCCGTGACGGTCCCGATCTCGAAGCATGCGGCCGACCCGACGGGCCAGATGCTCACCGTCAAACCGTTTCCCGATGGAACCTTGCCCGCCGAGCAGGGCCTGGTGTTCGCCACCGACTCGGCGATCCGGTACCTCGCGCCGGCCGCCCCGCCGCCGGCCACCGTTCGGTTCAGCTACACGGTCGTGAACACCGACCAGCTCACCGACACCCGCACCGTGACCATTTCGGTCGTCCCCGCTGACACATCCAGCAACAGTGCCCCGCAGAGCCCGCCGCTGACCACCGCCCGGGTGTTCGCCGGTCGTTCGGCCACCATCTCGTTGCCGCTGGACGGCATCGATCCCGACGGCGACTGGGTGACCTTCGCCGGGCAGACCGACCCCGCACCCACCCTGGGCCGGATCGACAAGGCCGGGCCGGCCACCGTCACCTACACGGCGCTCGGCTCGCCGGGACTGGACACCGCCGGCTACATGATCACCGACCCGTTCGGCAAGCAGGCCAAGGGTTCGCTGCGGGTCACGGTGATCGCGCCGCCCGCGGTCGCCGAGCCGCCGGTCGCGCCCGACCTGAACGTGGTGGTCCGGCCGGGCCGGACCGTCGGCGTCGACGCCCTGGGCACGGCGTACGACCCCGGCGGGGAGACCGAGTTCAGCTTCGCCGAGCCGCCGCTGGTGGTGCCGGACGGGATCACCGCGGTGATCGCCGACGACACCGTGGTGGTCACCGCACCGGATGGCGATGGCGTCTTCCCGATCAAGTACGCCGTGCGGAATGCCAAGGGGCTGGCCGCCTCCGGCATCCTCACCGTCACCGTGTCGGCGACCGCGCCGCTGGCCCCGCCGACCGCGAAGGACGTGTTCGTCGACGCGTCGATGCTGTCGGGGGACGGGGCGACCGCAGCGGTCGACGTCGCCGGGTCGGTGACCAACCGGTCCGGCCTGGTGTCCGACCTGACCGTGTCCGCATCCGGGACGGGTGTATCGGTGGACGGGCGCTCCGTCACCGTCCCGGTCACCGACCAGCGGCAGGTGCTGGCTTACCGGGTGACCAACCTCGACGACGACACCGCCACTTCGCTGGTGGTCGTGCCGCCCCGAGCCGAACTGGCGTCGGTGCAGCAGCAGAACCAGGAGCAGCAACGCCCGGCCTCGCCGCCGCAGGCCCGCGGTGACGTCACACCGTTCCAGATCAACGCCGGAGAGACCGCGACCGTTCCGGTGCGCGACTACGTTCAGGTGGACGCCGGACGCACCGCGTCGGTGCCGGCCGGTGCGATGGTGACCGCGACGCAGGGCACCGCGCAGCGACTGGACGAAGCCAGCCTGCAGTACTCCGTGCCCGAGGACGCCGGCGGCGCCGCCGCTATCAACGTGCCGGTCACCGACGGCACCGCTCCCCAGGTGACCATCCCGATCCCGGTGACGATCATCCCGAAGGTGACGCCGCCGCCGACGTTCTCGGGCGCATCGATGAACGTGGAGAAGGGCTCGTCGGCGACCCAGGACCTGGCCGGCCTGGTCGGCACCGCGAATTCGGAACAGGCTGCGGCGCTGACGTTCTCCGGTCCGAACGGGCTGTCGAACGGGTTGTCCGGATCGCTTGACGGCTCGGTGCTGACCGTCGTCGCCGACCCGTCGGCGGGGCGCGGCACCACGTCGACGGCCACCATCACGGTCTCCGACGGCACCAACACGGTCACCGGGTCGATCGCGGTGAGCGTGGTCGGCTCGACCGCTGCGCTGCCCAGCGTGCAGGCGAACCGGCAGGTGGAGGCCAGCGCCGGCGAACCCGTCACCGTCAACGCGCTGGACGGCGCGTACAACCCGTTCCCGGACACGCCGCTGACCATCCTGTCGGCCACCGCGTCCAACGGGACGGCGGTGCAGACGTCCGGGGGGTCGATCACCGTCACCCCGCCGGCGGGCGTGCTGGACCAGTTCACCGTCGGCTTCACCGTGGCGGACGTCACCGGTGACGCCGACCGGCAGGTGCAGGGCACGCTGACCGTCATCCCGCTGGCCAGGCCGGAGGCGCCGACCGCCGTGGTCGCCACCTCGCTGGGCAAGCCGGACAGCGTCGACGTCGCCTGGCGGGCACCGGCTCTCACCCGACCGGCGATCGGCTCGTTCACCGTGTACTGGAGCGGTGGGTCCACCGGGTGCGGCGGGGACGCCGGGCACTGCGAAGTCGGCCCGCTGACCCCGGGCACCGCCTACACATTCGAGGTGTCGGCCACCAACGGCGAGGGGGAGGGGGCGCGGTCGGCGCCGTCCGCGCAGATCACCCCGGACGTCGAGCCGGACACCCCGGCCGCGCCCAGCGCCACTTGGGCGGCGCCCGGGTCGATCAAGGTGACCTGGCAGCCGCCGAACAACCGCGGCTCGGCGATCGTCAGCTACCTGCTGACCACCAACACCGGCGAGCAGCGCACCGTCGCCGCCGGCAGCACGACCACCACCCTCCCCGGCCTGGACCCGACCGTGCAGGTCAACGTCACCGTGTCGGCGACCAACACCACGGGAAAGACCAGCCAGACCTCCGCGCCGTCGAACTCGCTGTACCCCAGCGACACCACGTTGGCACCGGGCACGCCGGAGCTGACGGCCGGCACCGACGCCGGACGCACCCGGACCATCACCGCGACCTGGGCGGCCGCCGAGCCGCGGGGCGCCTCGGCCGAGAGCTACCTGGTGAACGTGAACGGCTCGACCAGCACGGTGACCGCGCCGACCACCAGCTACGTGATCACCAACGTGCGGGACGGGCAGGAGTACACGGTGTCGGTGGTGTCCCGCAACCATGTGGGCGATTCGGATCCCAGCAACTCGGCGTCGTTGACCACGAACCCGGACCCCGCCGATGTCACCGATGCGCGGGCGACTGGTACGAATGGGCAGGTCAACGTCGATGTCGAGGCCTCGTCCGGAGCGGGCGGCGCTATCAGCGAGTACCGCATCGCCGCAAATGGCGTCGAGAAAGGCCGCGGTGCCGGGCCGACGGTGACGATCAAAGGCCTGGACAACGGCACCAAGTACACGTTCACCGCGCAGGCATGCGTGAGTAGTTCATGCAGCGCTGAATCGGGCGCGTCCGCGAGTGCAACTCCTTACGGTCCGGTCGGTGCGCCATCGGTCCGGGTGACGGACACCAGCCCGACGGCGGTGCGGTTTACCTGGGATGCACCGGTTGACAACGGCCGCGCGCCGATGCAGACCCGCTACCGGATCGACGGCGGCGGCTGGTCGAACTGGGCCAACGGAGGTGGCACCGACGTGGCCAACGGCCGCTGCGGCCAGTCGCACACCATCGACGTACAAGCCAGGGACAGTGCCGGGAACACGGCGGACAGGGGCGACTCGGCATCCGGCCAGGCCGGCGCCTGCCCCGATCCGGAGGTGACGATCGGCAAGTACGGCAACGCCGTCGGCGAGGGCAGCGGACCGGAACTGTGCGTGCATTCGTCCTGCCAGTACATCAGGGTCGACGTCCGCAACTTCCCCGACCAGGCGTCCGTGACCTGCCTGCCGTCCTTCTCCGGTACCACCTCACGCACCTTCTCGACCAACAACAACGGGGCCGGCGGCGTGGACACCGGCTGGTACTACGGGTATCCGGGCCGGACGATCTCGGTCGACTGCAACGGCGGGGGTCGATCGGCGACGGGGTCGCTGACGTGGTAGCCGTCCATGAAACGAGTTCGTTCGACAGAACTGTGGGGGGAACATGAGCATGACGCCAGAACACGCGTCCTGGTTCGCCGAGACGTTCAGCAAGCTGGTGGCCAACGTCGGCCAGTCGGTGCGCGGCAAGCCGCGGCCGATCGGCCTGGCTGTCACCTCCCTGCTGTCCGAGGGGCATCTGCTGCTGGAGGACTACCCGGGCACCGGGAAGACCTCGCTGGCCAGGGCCCTCGCGGACACCTTGCAGGGCACCAGCTCCCGCATCCAGTTCACCCCGGACCTGCTGCCCAGCGACGTCACCGGCGTCACCATCTACGACCAGGCCACCAAGCGGTTCGAGTTCCACAAGGGGCCGATCTTCGCCTCGATCGTGCTGGCCGACGAGATCAACCGGGCGTCACCGAAAACCCAGTCGGCGCTGCTGGAGGTGATGGAGGAGGCCAAGGTCACCGTCGACGGCGTCTCCCACTCGGTCGGCAACCCGTTCATGGTGATCGCCACCCAGAACCCGATCGAGCATGCCGGCACCTACCGGCTGCCGGAGGCACAACTGGACCGGTTCCTGATCAAGACCTCGCTCGGGTATCCGGACCACGCCTCCACAGTGGAGATCCTCGGCGCCGCGCACACCCGAAGCCACCGGGTGGAGATCACCCCGCTGATCACCCCGACCGCGGTCGTGGACATGGCGGAGCTCGCCGCCACCGTGCACGTCGATCCGTCGGTGCTTGACTACGTGGCCCAGATCGCCGAGCAGACCCGCACCTGCGCGCTGACCAGTCTCGGTGTGTCGGTCCGCGGCTGCCTGGCGTTGCTGCGGGCCAGCCGGACCTGGGCCGCCGCGCACGGCCGGCACTACGTCACCCCGGACGACGTCAAGTCGCTCGCCGAACCCGTGCTGGCGCACCGCATCCTGCTCGACGCGGAGGCTGAGTTCGCCGGCACAACGGTCCCCGACGTGCTCGGCCAGATCCTGGTCGACGTCGCGCCGCCGGAGCGGCGGGGCGTCACGTCGTGACACTCACCGAGGACCGGGCGGCCAGCGCTCAGCAGACGCCTACCCGGGTGACCGGAGGACCACCGGCCCGGTCCGGCGGGCCCGGACCATCGATCGGCGACCGATTGTGGTGCGGCCGGCTGGACGCCCGTCGAACGCTGCGACCCGTCCTGCTCACGGTCCGGGACCGGCTGCGCCCGGTGCTTGGTGTGGTCACCCCGCTCGGCTGGACGGCAGTGGGCGCGGCAACAGCGCTGTTCCTGCTGGCCTTCTGGGGCGGTTGGATCGAGTTCGCCGTCGCCGGCACCGCCCTGCTCGCCGCGGTGCTCGCCGCCCTGGTGTTCGCGATCGGTCGCGCCCGGTACCGGGTGGAGATCGATCTGCGCACCCGCAGGGTCGTCGTCGGCGAGCCCGCATCCGGCCGGATCATGGTGTCCAGCAACGCGTCCCGAAAGATGCTGCCGTCCCGCATGGAACTGCCCATCGGGGACGGGGTGGGCCGGCTGGCGATCCCGGCACTGGCGCCCGGCGAACAGCACGAGGACCAGTTCGTGGTGCCCACTCAGCGGCGCGCGGTGATCGCGGTCGGCCCGGCCCGATCGGTCCGCGGCGACGCGTTCGGCCTGGTCCGCCGCGAAGTGCGGTGGACCGAGCCACAACTGCTGTACGTGCACCCGCGGACGACATCGTTGTCCGGCGCGGTGGCCGGGTTCTTCAAGGACCTGGAGGGCCAACCCACCGACGACCTGTCCAACAACGACGTCTCGTTCCACGCGCTGCGCGGCTACGTGCCCGGCGACGACCGCCGGTACATCCACTGGCGGACGTCGGCCCGCTCCGGCGCGCTGATGGTGCGGCAGTTCGAGGAGACCCGACGCTCGCACGTCGCGGTCGCGTTGTCCACCCGTCCCGGCGAGTACGCCGACCCCGACGAGTTCGAACTCGCGGTGGAGGCAGGCGCGTCGGTGGTGGTGCAGGCGGTCAAGGAGAGCCGCGAGCTGACCGTCATCGCCGGGCGGGCCGCCTTGCCGGTGGGCACCGCCCGGCGCACCTTGGACCAGCTGGCCGGGGTCCGGGTCGACGGGGACGCGGCGCGGCGTGCGGACGCCGAGGCCGGGATTCTCGCGACCGCCCGGCGGGTGGCGAACGTGGCCCCCGACGTGTCGATCGTGTTCCTGCTCTGCGGCTCGGCGCCCACCCCGGCGCAGATCCGGCAGGCCGGCGCGGCCCTGCCGCTGGGCGTGCGGGTGGTCGCGGTCCGCGCCGTACCGGGTGTTGCGTCGTCGGTGCGCCGGATCTCCGGCGTCACGGTGGTGACGGTCGGGTCGCTGGACAAGCTACCGCTCACCCTGCGCAAGGTCCGCGGATGAGCCCCGGCGCGACCCGGACGCGGCCGGGCACCCTGACGTCGATCGTCGACGGCTGCGTGATCGCCGGGCTTGTCGTGGTTGTGTCCCTGGCCTTCGGCGGCGCCTACGGCGGCACCCGGTGGCTGATCGCCGCGGCCGGCGGCGCATTGGTGGGCGCGGCGGCCGGCTGGCTCGCGGCCCGGCTCCGGTGGCCCTGGTGGGGCACCGTACTGGCGGCGGCGGTCGGCTACCTGGTGTTCGGCGCGGCGCTCGCGGTTCCGTCGACGGCGATCGGCGGCACGGTGCCGAGCGTCGAGTCGCTGCGCCTGCTCACCCTGGGTGTGGTCAGTTCCTGGCGACAGTTGCTGACCGTCGCCGTCCCGGTCGGCACATCCGGGGCGCTGATGATCCCGGTCCTTCTGACGGCGCTGGTCACCGCGGCCGTCGGGACCAGCGTGGCCCTGCGCGCTCGCCGGCCGCTCTGGGCGCTGGCGGCGCCGCTCGCCACGCTGCTGGTCGCCGCGCTGTTCGGCGCGACCTCGCCGTGGTGGCCGCTGATCTCCGGGCTCGGCCTGGCCTTGGCCGGCCTGGCCTGGGCGTCCTGGCGGTCCAGGTCCGCCGGCGCCGGGCTGGACCTGCGACGTCCGGTGTCCGCGCTGGTCGTGCTGGCCGCCGCGGTGGCGGCCGGGCAGTACCTGGGCCCGCAGGTGGACGTCGGCGAGCGGTACGCGCTGCGCGAGACCGTGCAGCCGCCGTTCGACCCGCAGCAGTACCCGAGCCCGCTGGTCGGCTTCCGCAAGTACTTCAAGGAACAGCGCCAAGCAGACCTGTTCACCGTCACCGGGCTGCCCGCGAGCGCGCGGATCCGGCTGGCCGCGATGGACGACTACAACGGCGTCACCTACGCGACATCCAGCGCCGTTGACCCCTTCCGCAAGGTGGGAGACGAGATCACCGAGGAGCAAACGGCTCCCGGGTCGACCGCAGCCATCGTCGACATCATCATCAACGACTACCGCGGCGTGTTCCTACCCATCGGGGGAAGCCTGACGTCGCTGGAATTCGGGTCCGATGACGCGGCCGGACTGCACGACGCCTTCCGCTACTCGCCGGGCAACACGACAGGCGTGGTCGTCACCGGACTGTCAGCCGCCGACAGCTACCGCGCCGACGTGCTGATCACGCCGCCTGCCCGGGACCTCAACCTGAACTCGACGCCCGTCGCGTCGGTCTCCCTGCCGTCCCCCGGCAGGATCCCCGACGGCCTGAAGACAATGGCCGGCAAGCTCAGCGAGCAGGCGAGGACCCCGTACGAGAAGGTCGCCGCGATCCAGAAGGGCCTGGCCGACCAGGGTTTCCTGTCCCACGGCATCGAGAATGAGGAACCCTCGGCGTCCGGTCACGGCCTGGACCGGCTGTCTGCGCTGGTCGGCGACACGGCTTTGGTCGGCGACCAGGAGCAGTTTGCGCCGACGATGGCGCTGATGCTGCGCTCGCTGGGCATCCCGGCCCGGGTGGTGATGGGATTCGCGCCGCCACCTGGAGATGATGCAGCTGGCCCGGCCGCCTCACCCGCGGACGGTGGATCGTGGACGGTGCACGGGTCGGACGCCACCGCCTGGGTCGAGGTGCCCTTCCAGGGCGTCGGCTGGGTGGCCTTCGACCCGACGCCGGACGACCGACGGATCGAGCAGGAGCCCGACCCCGAGCCCAAAGTCGAGCCACGGGCGCAGGTCCTGCAACCGCCACCCCCACCGCAGCCGCCGCAGGAGATCGCCACCGACGACGTGGATCGCAGCAACGGCGACCATGACGACGGCGCCACCAAGGACGACAGCCCGCCGCAGTTCGGCGACGTGCTGCGCACGATCCTGGTGGTCACCGCATGGGTCGGGATCCCGTTGCTGGTGATCTGCGGGCCGATCGCGTTCATCCTCTGGCGCAAGGCGCGGCGCCGCCGGCGCCGCATCCAGGCGGCCGTGATTGCCGATCGGTTCTCCGGCGGATGGGACCAGATCATGGACGTGGCCGCCGATTTCGGCTTCCGCGGGGCCATGGGACGGACCCGGCCGGAAACGGCAGCCGACCTGGACGAGGCGCTCGGCGGCTCCACCGCACTGCTGGCCCGGCGGGCCGACGCCCGGGTGTTCGGCCCGGAGGACCTCGATGACGCGCAGGCTCAGCAGTTCTGGGCCGACGTGGACGCGGCGGTGCTCGGCCTGAGCATCGGTCGCAGTAGGTGGCGGCGGATCCGGGCAGCGGTCTCGCTGCGCTCGCTGCGCGGTCGCGATCGACGGCGAGCTGGTGACGGCCGGTGAGGATCAAGTTCTCGCTCGCCCGGACGAGCCGACCGATCGTCGACCTGGCCGCCACCGTGGACGCGACCGTCACCGTCGGGGATCTGGCCGCCGCGCTGGACCGGTGCGATCCGGACCGGGAGTTCCGCCGCGAACCCGGGCCGGGTGAGCGGGCCGGACCGTCCCGGTTGAGCCTGCGGGTGCAATCCGGTGGGAGCACGACTGGGCAGAGCACGGTGCTGTCCGCCGACCTGCCCCTGTCGGTCAGCGGGCTGCGCTCCGGGTCCTTGGTGTCGCTGACCGCGGTGAGCGACCGGTTCACCGGTCCGCGGGGCGACCGCGGCACTGCGGCCGCGTCCCTGTCCGTGCTGTCCGGCCCCGATGCGGGGCAGGAGTTCCCGTTGGCCGAGGGGACCAGCGTGATCGGCCGGGACACCGGCTGTGACGTGCGGTTGACGGACCCGCTGGTGTCCAAGCGGCACGCCCGGATCACCATCGGCGATGTCGCCGAGATCGTCGACACCGGCTCGGCCAACGGGCTGATCATCGGCGGTACCCAGGTCCCCCGGGCGGTGGTGCGCCCGCAGGATCGGATCATCCTTGGCGAGACGGCCATCGGTATCACTGTGCACCGGACGGTCGCGGCGGCGCTGGCGCAGACGACGGACGTGGACTTCAACCGCTCGCCACGACTGGACCCGACCTTCGCCGGCGAGAAGTTCGTCGCCCCTGATCCGCCCGACCGGCCGAACTGGCAACGGTTCCCGCTGATCGCGATGATCGCCCCGCTGGTCATGGGTCTGGTGCTTTTCGCCTTCACCCGCAGCGCGCTGTCGATTCTGTTCATCGCGCTGTCGCCGCTGCTCATGATCGGCACCTGGATCGACAAACTGATCCAGAACCGCCGGCAGGTACGCGAGGGCGACAAGACCTTCGCCGAGGCCGTCCACGACCTGCGGCAGGAGATCGCCGGCGCGCTCGCCCGGGAGCGGGTCGGCCGGCTCGTCGAATGTCCGTCCACCGCCGAGGTGGTCGACGCGATCCGGCGGCAGACGCCGTTGTTGTGGACCCGCCGCCGCGAGCATGAGCGCATGCTCACCGTGCGGCTGGGCGTCGGAACCCAACCCAGCCGACACACCGTGGAGTTGCCTGCGCGCAACCGATCCCAGCCGCGGCATTGGCTGGCGCTGGCGTCCGTCCGGGAGGACGCAACACTGGTGCCGGGGGTGCCGGTGGTCGGCGACCTGCGTGAGTCCGGGTCGATCGGAGTGGCCGGACCGCGAACGGCGGCGGTCGGTGTGGCCCGCGGGCTGGTCGCGCAGTTCGCCGGGCTGCATTCGCCGGCGGACGTGACCCTGGTCGCGTTCGCCTCGGCGGACACCACCGATGATTGGGAGTGGCTGAAGTGGCTGCCGCATCACGGCTCTGCATTCTCGCCGGTTTCCGGCCCACAGCTGGCCGGTGAGGCCGCCGCGGGCCTGCGGCTGGTCGCCGAGTTGGAGGAGGTGATCATCCAGCGGACCGGCGCCGGTCCGGCCGCCGCCGAGGTGGAGCCCTGGCCGGCGATCCTCGCGGTCGTCGAGGACGCGGCCCCGGTGGAACGGTCCAGGCTGGTCGGACTCGCCGAGAACGGTCCGGCGGCCGGCGTGCACGTGCTCTGGGTGGCCGGCAGCCAGGAGCGACTTCCGGCCGCGTGCCGTAGCTTCCTGTCCGTGGATGGCGGAACCGGGTCAGTCACCGCCGGTTTCGTCCGGCAGGCCGGGCGGGTGGCGCCGGTGGTCTGCGAGACGCTGGATGTCAGCGCCGCGGTGTCTGCTTCCAGGGCCCTGGCGCCGGTCAGCGACGCCGGTGTGCGCATCGAGGACGACTCCGACCTACCTCGGTCGATCGCCTTCCTGTCTCTGGTTGGCGCGGAACTGGCCAATGATCCCAGTGCCGTGCTGGAACGTTGGCGGGAATCGGAGTCGATCGTTCAGCGGGGAGCCGGGAAGCCCTTGCGCCGGCGCAATCTGAGCCTGCGCGCGGTCGTCGGGCAGGCCGCCGGGGAGCCGCTCACCCTGGACTTGCGTAGCCAGGGGCCGCACGCGCTGGTCGGTGGCACCACCGGCGCCGGCAAGAGCGAGTTCCTGCAGTCCTGGGTGTTGGGCATGGCCGCCGGGTACAGCCCGGACACGCTCACGTTCCTGTTCGTCGACTACAAGGGCGGCGCCGCCTTCGCCGAGTGCATTTCGCTGCCGCACAGCATCGGCATGGTCACCGACCTGTCCCCGCACCTGGTGCGCCGGGCGTTGACCTCACTCAACGCCGAGCTACGGCACCGCGAGCACATCCTGAACGCTAAGAAGGCCAAGGACCTGCTGGAACTGCAACGCCGCGGCGACCCGGAGGCGCCGCCCAGCCTGGTGATCGTCGTCGACGAGTTCGCCGCGCTGGTACAGGAGGTACCCGAATTCGTCGACGGCGTCGTCAACGTCGCGCAACGCGGCCGATCGCTCGGGCTGCACCTGATCCTGGCGACCCAACGACCGGCCGGCGTGATCAAGGACAACCTGCGGGCCAACACCAACCTGCGGGTGGCGCTGCGGATGGCCGACGAGGCCGACTCCACCGACGTGCTGGGATCGTCGTTGGCGGCCGACTTCTCGCCCGACATCCCAGGTCGCGGGGCCGCCAAGACCGGCCCGGGCCGGATCACCGGCTTCCAGACCGGATACGTCGGCGGCTGGACCGGGAAAGGTCCGGAACGCGCCCAGTTGGAGCTGCACGAGCTGAGCTTCGGCGCCGGCCGTGTCTGGGAGGAACCGGCCGAACAGGGACAGGCAGCGAGCACGGACCTCGGGCCGACCGATATCGCCCGGCTGGTCAGCACCATTTCCGAGGCGTCGCGGCGCGCGCAGCTGCCCGAACCGCGCCGGCCGTGGCTGCCGGAGCTGGCCGCGACCTACGACCTGCAGTTCCTGCGCCAGCGTAGAGACCACGAGCTCACCCTCGGGGTGCTGGACGTCCCGGAGCGGCAGGAGCAGCGCACCGTGTACTTCCAGCCCGACGTGGACGGCAATCTCGCGGTCTACGGCACGGGCGGCTCGGGCAAGTCGACCCTGCTGCGCACCCTGGCCATCGCCGCCGGCATCACCCCGCGGTCCGGGCCGTGCCGGGTCTACGGGCTGGACTTCGGCGCGGCCGGGCTGCGCATGCTCGAACCGCTGCCGCACGTCGGATCGATCATCTCCGGCGACGACGCGGAGCGGGTCGTCCGGCTCATCAAGTACCTGCGGGAGCTGGTGGAGGAACGGGCCGTTCGCTACGCGTCCGCCCGGGCCGGGTCGATCACCGAGTACCGGCAGCTCACCGGCCGGGACGACGAGCCACGGGTGCTGGTGCTGCTCGACGGGTTGGCTGCGTTCCGGGCCGAGTACGAGTTCGCCGGCCGGCAGAATCATTTCGCGGCGTTCACCCAGATCGCCGCGGACGGCCGGCAGGTCGGCGTGCACCTGGTGGTCAGCGCCGACCGACCGGCCACCGTGCCGTCCGCGCTGGGGTCGACCATCCAGCGGCGGGTGGTGCTGCGCCTGGCCGACGAGGCCGACTACCTGATGCTGGACACCGGCTCCGACGTGCTGAATGCGTCCTCGCCACCGGGCCGGGCCGTGTTGGACGGAAGAGACCTGCAGGTGGCGGTGTTCGGGGGGGCGACCAACGTAGCCGAACAGGCCAAGGCGATCGACAAGCTCGCGGTGACCCTGCATTCCCGGGGGGTGACGCCGGTGCCCGAGATCCGCCGGCTGCCGGACGTGGTCCGGATCGCCGAACTCACCGCCGGTGCGCCGGCCGCCCCCGACCGGTTGGTGATCGGGATGGCCGACGACACGCTCGGGCCGGTATCCATCGAGACGAGCGGGGTGTTCCTGATCGCCGGTCCGCCGGGATCGGGCCGCACCACGACCCTGCGTGCGATCGGCGCCGGAGTGGCTCGGCTGCGGCCGCACGCCGATCGCTACTACCTGGGGAATCGGCGGTCGCCGCTGCCGCGACGGATCGACTGGACCGATACCGCCGACACTCCTGACCAGGTCAGTGAACTGGCCGACAAGCTGGTCGCCGCGCTACCGTCGGCGACGGCTGCGCTGGTGGTCATCGAGGGGCTGGCCGATTTCATCTCCGGCCCGTCCGACCCGAAGCTGCAAGAGCTGATCAAGGTGATCAAGGCAGGCGATCATCTGCTGGTCGCCGAATCCGAGACGTCCACGCTGACCCAATCCTTCCCGCAACTGGTGCAGGCGGTGCGCGCGGCGCGGCGTGGGTTCGCGCTGCAGCCGGACCAGTCCGACGGGGACTCGATCTTCCGGACCAGCTTCCCGCGTATCGCCCGGGCCGAGTTTCCTCCCGGTCGCGGGCTCCTGATCGAAGGGGGGAAGACGCGCAAGGTGCAGATCGCCCTGCCGGGCTGACGTGCGACGTCCCGATGGGGAGTCGTCCCCATCGACGGCCGTCGGATTGGCGCCCATACTTGATCCGTTACGCGGAAAGCGTGAACAACACACAAGCGGAAACCGTTCCGCGCGAAGGGGAGTGAATGACATGGCCGTCATCATCGGTATGGATCCCGCCGAAGTTCGGGCTCTGGCGCAGCAACTGCTGCAGGCGTCCACCGACATCGCCGGGATGGTGACCGGGCTGTCCCAACGGGTGCAGGACGCGCCGTGGGCCGGGCAAGACCGGGAGAACTTCGTCAACGCCTGGCAGCAGCATCATGTGGCCGCGCTGAACGGCGTCGCGCAGGCACTGGGTGAAGCCGGCAACATCGCGAACCAGAACGCGCAGCAGCAGGAAGACGCCTCGAACGCCTGAGAGCGGCGGTGCGCTGGGGATCCGGCTACGTCGGCGGGGGGGATACTCGATGAGCACGATGATCGGCTCGAATGTGGAGGAGCTGCGGGCGCTGGCGTCCGAGTTCGAGTCCCGCGCAGCGACCCTCAGCGGCCTGGAAACCGAGTTGACCGGCCGGATCCACAGCACACCCTGGCAGGGCGCCGACGTCGGCCAATTCCAGCACGACTGGAGTACGGCACACCGCACAACGCTCATCGCAAGTGCCACCGCGATGGCCGAGGTGGCGCAGACCTTGCGGGTCAATGCGGATCAGCAGGAGCACGCCTCCGCCGCATCGACCGGCGGCAACCGCCTTTCGCCATGGGGCCTCGTCAAGGGTCTGTGGGATCGGTGGACGAAGTACCAAGAGGAGCAAAAACTTCATCACCAGTCGCTAGCCTCCCAACTGGAGTCCATGAAGTCGGCGTCGGCCGAGGACGTCCAGAAGTGGTGGAACTCGCTGTCCGAGGCGGACCGGACCTACCTCTTGCAGGGTAGGGACCCCGAGACCGGCCTGCCGTTGGCCAACACAGTGCTCGCCATCCAAGACAAGCTGCCGCCCGGTGTGGTGGAGGAGGCAAGGAAAGCCCGCTTCGAACTCGAAAAGAGTGAGATACCGGTCTACGACGTCAAGACCGCACTCGGTGTGGATGGCCGTGTTGCCTGGGTACACGGCGGCGCGCACCTTACCAGCCAGCTCAAGATGCATGCCGACGGCTCGGTCGATCTGAAGCTGTCCGGCGATCTGGGTGGTGGGGCGAATGTTCCGGGTGGCGCGGCGGGCGCGACGTTGACCGGAGAAATATCGAGAACCTACCACTTCGATTCCCTCGCCGACGCGATGGCAGCCCAGGACCAGATGCTCAGGGACATTCCCCCCGATGAGGTGGGAGAGTTGCGCGACCTGGCCGACGATCCGGGCGACTACGTCTCGGACAAGCTC
>DATDBV010000693.1:0-22802 GCA_036524715.1 Nakamurella sp.
CGCCGCCTGCAACCTGACCAAAGACACCATCGGCTGGGCCACCCTCATCCACGGCGGCGCGATCACCACCAGCACCCCCACCGGACACCACCACGTGAGCCGACCACCCCGCCCACCACGATCCGAACACTGGCGCCCACCGCTGCGCATCGAGTTCCACTGGCCCGACACCGGGTGACACCACCCCGGGCGGCGTCAGCCGCCCGGACCCTGGACCAGGACAATGCGGTACTCACCGATGTCCAGGGCATCGTTGCCGGTGGCGGACAGAGTCGTCGACCCGGTGACGCCGGTGTTCGACTGCCAGGTGACGACATCGGCGACCAGGAGCAGGGTGTCGCGGAGCACGGGCTCACCAACCGGGATACCCGGCGCGGTACTTCGTCGATCAGCTGGGCGGTCGCGGCGACTGGACGGCGCGGGCAAAATGCCGTCTCGCGTGGACGTTGACCGTCGCGATGCCGGGAACCCCGATGATGTTCATGGGCTCGGAAAGCCACGTGGCTTCACCCCACGTCGGGTGGGGGTACTTGCACGACGGATCCGACGAGCACGGCGACCACCGGTTCAACTCGCAGATCGTCGGCGACCCGGTCGGCATGCCCACGCGCCGACTGGTCGCCGCGGCGAACGGTGCGCGGTGGGCCAACCCGGCGCTGCGGGCCGACTCGGTGGCGATCAATGCCGATCTCCCGGGCTCCCATCGCCGTCGTCGCCGACGACGGCATCATCACCGGCCGGCGCGGTCGAACCGTGGCTGCGTCGCGAGCCGAAACCGACCGGACGGGCGAGTACGATTCGCTGCAATGATATGTTGAGAGTATGCGATCACGAATCACCGTCACCGTTGACCAGACCACCGCGAGGGCGGCACAAGCCGCGGTCGCGTCAGGCCGGGCTCCGTCGGTCAGCGCGTGGGTCGCCTCGGCGATGGCCGAGCGCGCGCACCGGGAGAGCCTGGCCGAGGTGCTCGCCGAGATTCGCGCCGAACTTGGTCCGGCGACTGACGAGGAGACGGCATGGGCCCGAAGCGTCCTCGGCCAGTAGTCCTCGACGCCGGTGCTTTGATCGCCGTCGATCGAGCCGACCGGCGAATCGTCAGGTTGCTGGAACTGGCCGACGAGATCCACGTGCCGGCCGGCGCGCTCGGTCAAGCATGGCGCAACCCGGCACGCCAAGTCCGACTCGTGCGCGTGATGAACTCCGACGGCGTCAAGATTCACCCCCTCGACGCGGTCGCCGCCCGCGCCGCCGGCCAGTTGTGCGCCGCGACCGCCACCTCCGACGTCATCGACGCATCGGTTGTTCTCTTGGCTCGCGCCGTCGGCGGGGTACCCGTGACCAGCGACCCCGACGATCTCCACCGACTCGATCCAGGTATCGACATCATTTCCTGCTGACGGTCCGAGTCGGATCCCGCGCCAATATGCCGCCTGCCACGCCGCCACCCGCTGCATGACTCCGACGATGAGATCGCATGCTTCCGGCACCAACCGGAACCGCGCCGCGGGTGTGCCGCAGGAGGATCCTCGGCTCTTAGCCCATCCGAGGGTGATCCTCGCGAGTTCGCCGTGCGAGGTGATACCCGGCCGGTGGATGCGCTGCGCGCCCAGACCGAACCCGGCGGGCGCCAGCTACCCCCAAGGCCCGCCGCAGCGCCACCGCTCGTTCCAGGGCCACCACGGTGCCCACGAGCCGAGCACCTTCAGCACCCCGTGCATATCGGCAAGCCGGCTCCAGCGCAGCGGGGCCGGCAGGCCCAGCAGCGGTAACCCGGCATCCAGGCGTAGCAGCAACGCCAGGCCGCCGGCCGCCAGCGGTGCGATCCGGATGGGCAGCCGGCCGCGGCGCTCAGCCATCGGTCAGCAAGCGCAGGCGGCAGGCGCCGCGCTCGGCGAACGGCAGCAGGTCGGTGCGCTGCGGATCCCCCCCGACCATGTCCATCGCGCCGCGGACCATCCCCAGGTGCACCTGGCAGACGACGCCGGGGTACCGCTTGGCCGCATCCAGCAGCGGGCACCGGCGCAGCGCCGCGGTGGTCGCAGCCGGGTCGGCCAGCGGATCGAACCCCAGCTCCCGTAGGAGGTCGATGACCTGTCGCCGGGCCGCGGCCGCCGTGGAGGTCGCCGGCTCGCGGCGGCGGCCGGCCGCGAGTTCCCGTCCCCACGCCCGGCCCGCATCCAGGGCTGCGGCGCGGGGGTCATCGCTGGTGCGGGCGATGTGCGCGGCCAGCGCCGTGGCCAACCCCGCGTAGTCACGGACCCGCTGATCGGGTTCGACGTTGTCGGTGGCGGCGGCATAGATCCAGGCCGGCCGGCCGCGGCCGCGGCCCTTCTCCTGTCCCCGCACCGCGAGGCCAAGGCCCACCAGCGCATCCAGGTGCTCTCGCACGGTGTTCTGATGCACTCCGAGTTCCGCGGCCAGCGCGGCGATCGTCGTCGGCGCCCCGGCCTGCTGCAGTCGTTCCAGCACGACGGCGCGCTGACCGGACAGCCGCGGCCCCGCTGCGCCGCCGCGCACCGGCGCTGGGCCGAGAGGGCCCAGACCACTATTTTTCACAGTGCCAACTGTAGTAAACTGGGAAGGGATTCAGCTACCGGGCAATCCCGGCGAAAGGGGATTGAGGATGACGTCTCTGCCGCTCGATCATTCGGGAATGGCCGTCCTTGGCATGGATGAGTGCCTCGATCGCCTGCGCAACTCCAGGGTGGGGCGGCTCGCCTTCGTCGATCGCGGGGAGCCGATGATCGTGCCGGTCAACCATGGAATGGACGGCGACTCGGTGATCGTGCGGACGGCGCCCGGGTCGAAGCTGGTGGCGGCGGACGAGGGCAAACCAGTGGCCTTCGAGGTCGACGGATTCGACCCGGACCGGCGAACCGGGTGGAGCGTCGTCGTTCGCGGGGTGGCGGGCATCGTCGACGATCCGGGCGAAATCGCGCGGTTGAACAGGCTCGGCGTTGGGCCGTGGGCCGACATGGTGCCACGGAACCGATGGGTGCGGATCCGGGGCACCTCGATCACCGGCCGGCTCATCGTGCACCCCGAGCGGTGACCGGCGACTTGCCTTTGGCGTCGGTTGCACATTTTTCACGGCAACTTTCTTATTAAATTGACCGATGCGACCGGCGACCGGTGTCGGCGCGAGAACGGAGGCAGAAGTGATGATCACCCGGAGTTCGGCCACCGACGTCGTGGTGGCGACGAGCGCGCAGGATGCCAAGGCCGTGCAGGCGGTCGTGCGACACCACGCGGAACTGGCGGGCACCCTCGCGATCCGGGTCGAGGCGCTGCTGGCCACCGCCACCGCCGGGGGTCAGCCGTTCGAGGACGCCCGCCGTCGGGCGCTGGAATTCTTGGCCGGTGAGCTGGTACCGCACGCCGCCGCCGAGGAGGTGGCGCTGTATCCCGCGGCGGCAGCATCCGAACCGGCGAGGCTGCTGATCGACGGCATGCTTGCCGAGCACGAGGTGATCCTCAAGCATGTCGACCAGCTCGGCACGGTCCGCGACCCGGTGCGCGCGGCAGCGGCCGCGTTCGCATTGCAGGTGCTTTTCGAGGCACACCTGGCCAAGGAGAACGACCTGGTGCTGCCCGTCGTCGCCGCGGACCCCGCGGTGTCCCTGGCCGAGATACTCACCGGCTTGCACGAACTGCTCGGTCCCACGGGCTCGCCGGACACCGCCCCACACGGGCACGGGCACGAAGGCGGTCAATGCGGGTGCGGCGAGTCGGACCGCGCTACACCTGATCTCGACGTGCGCGGCATCCCGCACGCCATCCGGCACGCCACGGTGTTCGGGGCGTTCGACGCCATCGAGCCCGGCGGGTCGCTGGTCCTCATTGCCCCGCACGACCCGCAACCGCTGCTACGGCAGTTGGCCGTCCGTACCGAGGGCCAACTCGACGTCAGCTACCTGGAGCGTGGGCCGCAGGCCTGGCGACTGCAGCTCACCCGGCTCTGACCTCAGGCGGGGCGGCGCAGCCGGGTCCTTCGCCTCTACCAGGCGTGTCCGCCGGCGGCGGATGGTCCGGGGCTTGCGCCAGTCCAACACGCCGCAAGGTGGCCCGATGACCCGGACCCAGGCATCCGAACAAGCGGTCATGGTCACCCTCGACCGCGCGGAATGCCTGCGCCTACTCGACCTGGGCGTGATCGGGCGGGTGATCTACACGGCCGGGGCGATGCCGGCCCCGCGGCCGGTGAACTACGCGCTGGTCGGCGAGGAGATCATCTTCCGGACAGGCAGCGACCGGCTGGCCGCAGCGTCGAACAACACGGTCGTCGCCTTCGAGGTCGACGACGTCGACCTCGAGACCCGCACGGGCTGGAGCGTGTTGGCGGTCGGGAAGGCCTACGAGGTGAGCGACCCCGATCGGCTGCCGGAGATCGCCGCCCGGGTCCCACCGCCGTGGGCGCCCGGGAGCACGGCGCACATCATCGCCATTCCCACCTGGCGACTTACCGGCCGCCGGGTCGACGCCGACCGATCGCACGCCGGTTGAGGGTTCGTGAGGCTGCGCGTCCTGCAGACCGCAATCAGGTACCCGAGCCGTATTCCTCGAATATGCAGACAGCATGCCGGTGACGTCCGAGAACCGGGCGAGGATCGCCTCGACCGAGCTGGGCGGGGTCAGTTGGACGAGGCTTTGCGGGTGGGCGTTTGTTCGAGCACTTCTGCCGAGCCGCGCCAGCTGATCTAACACCCGCCGGCCTTGACCTGGACGCGATTCAACCCCTGCGCGGTCGTCTGGACGGCCAGCCGGTCTCCTCGCCTCCCGCCGGATGTGCTGGTGCGACGGGCACGGGTCATCGCGTCACAGACTCTTGGGTACCGGGAGGACTTCGAGGGGCCGGTCGGCAACACCGGCGATCCGGTTCAGGTCATCGACGTCGTCGGTGTAGATGACACTGCCTGGGGCCCGGGCGGCGATGGCGACGACGTGAGCGTCCAACACGTCATTCGTCCCGGAGCGGGCCAGCCATACGCCGATGCGCCGAGATTCGCTCTCGGTGAAACCCTCTTCGATGCGGCATCCGGACAGAACTCTGGACACGTTGGCTTGGGGACCGCCCCGCCAGATCTGAGCCAGAACCGGTGCTGGTACTACGGGTCGCAGGCGGCGCTGGAGCATACGGGTGTGCAGGGCGAGCATGGGCCGGTTGCCGCGTTCGGCAGCGATGAGCGCCCCCGCGTCGTAGACGATCACCGTCCCGATCGAAGGGCACGGTCCAGGGAATCGTCGGCCGCGGTCAGCTCATCTTCGGTAAAGGCTCCATGCTCGGCCTGCCACTCGTCCATGGCTCGCAACCCTCGCTGCAGCGCCAAATGTTCGGCCAGCGCGTAGTTGACCAGCGCCGACAAGCTGGTGCGTTCCTGCCGAGCGACGGCCTCGGCTTCCTTCCAGACCTTGGGGTCGAACGCGACAGAGCGTTTCACAGCAACCATGGCCCCACGGTAGCACCGTCGGTCACACCGTCGCGAAGACGCCGTGGGCGCCTTGCCCGGTCGACGATGCTCCCCCAGGGACAGACGTACTGCGTCGCATTGCAATCGAGTATGATGAAGCTGGTGCGGGAGATCCGGTGGACGGAGCGGGCCGAGGACCATGTTGCCGCTCACCGGTCACACCAGACGAAGTTGAGCAGGTCGTCAACACCCGGCCTCGCCTGGTGTTGCGCGGCCGGAAGGACACCAAATACGTGTTCGGCACAACCAACGCGGGTCGCTACCTGCTGGTGGTGCTCGCCGAAGGTATCGACGGGCGCAGCTACGTAGCAACCGCGCGCGACATGACCGATGGTGAGCGCCGGACCTTCCGGCGGAAGCGGAGGTGAACAAGATGAACAAGCTCGATGGCATCGCCCAGTACGCCGATACCCACGACTTTGCCGAGGAGATGGAGAACGGGACCTGGGACGACGACAGCGATCCCGACCCGATGATCACCACCTCGCTGCGGATGCCGAAGTCGCTGCTGGACTGGGTACGGACCCAAGCAGCCGCACAGCATATCCGGCCGAGTACGTTGATCCGACAATGGATCGAACAACGCCATGACGCGGGCCGAGCTCCAGGGGTCGAGGATCTCCTGGCCCGAGTCCAACGTCTCGAACAAACCGTCTTCCACGACGTCGAGGCGTCCTGAAAGCGGATCCCCTACGACGGACCACCGATATGTTCGCCGCGGCTCAACGACGGGGCGTCAGCCGATCCGCTCGGCCCGTGCAGTCACGCACCGATCATGGCCGCTGCATTGCCCTGATCCGAAGGGCGATGCAACCCGTCACATCCGTGATGGCGTCACCCGGGCCGCGAGCGGTTCTGCCCAGAAGGTTTCATCACCGTCCTCGCTGATGGCCCATGTTCTCGCGTCGGTGCCGTCGGCGTCTGCCACATCCTGTTGGTGGAACTCCAGGCCGCGATCGGTCAGGCGGCCGAGGCCAACGAGCCGACGTGGTTCGCTGGCCACCGCCACGGTGATCGTGGTGGCCTCGATGAAGTCGGTCAGGACGCCGGGACGACGCCCGTCAACGTCGATGACCGGATAATGCCCGAACCCGGCCGGGAGATTGGGAATCAGGGTCATTGCCGTTCTCTGCCTTTACACGATGCGGCGGGCGCCGCGGCGACGACGTCGGCGTGGTCCAGTGCGGATGCTTGTGGTCGCGGATCTCGCAGCCGAGACCCCAGTCGTTGTGCCCCTGCCGCCCGGAGCCTGGCACGACCCCGGGAAGCCCCAGCAACTCCACCGTGGACAGCGGCCTGACGACCTCCGGCAGAACCCGCCGCGGCCGCAGCAGCTCACGACCGCGAGATCGGCCACCGGGCCGGCGCAGCCCGCTCGCCCGCGGCCCGACCAGTTCGGTCCCCGTCAGCGCCAGCATGTCGACCATCCGGTCCCAGAGCTCGGCCGAGAACGGCTGCCCCGTGCTGCCTTCCAGGTGCGCAGCGGCGAGATCGAAGCTGCGGTTCGAGTAGACGCGGCGGGCCCTGGGCGCGCATGCAGCTTGTCCGAGTCGAGCGCCAGCCCGGACGCGTGGCACAGCAGGTGCCGCAGCGTCGACCCGGGCGGCCCGACCGGGTCGTCCAGCGCGACGACGCCCTCCGCGACCCCGTCCAGCACGGTCATGGCGGTGAGGATCTTGGTCACCGACGCCCAGTGATGCGCCCGGCCGTCGTCGGACGCGTCGAGCACGCCGTCGCCACCGATAACTGCCACCGACGCGGAGTCGACAGGCCAGCCGGCGATGGTCGCCGCCAAGTCCACGCTGATCCCTTCGCCGGATCGACGGTGCCCGACGAGTGTGCCCGGGTGCGCCGCGACGTGCCGCTCGACCGGTGCGTCGATCACCCGCCGCCGGTGAGCTGCTCCGGCGGCCGGATCTGCTGCGGGCGCACAATGACCGCGTACGAGCCGACGCCGACGAGCAGACCTCCGTCCCACCGGTAGCTCTTGAGCAGCAGCGACACGATGCGGCCGTCCCGTGGGTCGAATTCGACGTCGCCGACCGTCCCGATCTCGTAGCCCTCGGTGGTCAGCACCCGCTTGTTGAGGATCGCGTGCTCCTTGGCATCCAGCGCCGCCAGGCGATCGTCGAGCACCAGCACGTCGTCGTCCGGCACCGTGATTGCGTCCGCGCCGAAGGCGGCGATGGCCGGCCACGGCAGCAGGGTGGCGCCCCCCGGCGTCCTGGCCAGCGACAACGCCACAGCCCGCTGGACCGCCGGGTCGATCACCAGCGACGACACCGACCCGACGGCCAGCGCCGTCGACGTGCTGACCACCGGACGTCCGAGCACCTCGGTGTAGAGCATCAGCGACCTCCCAGCTGCGCGCGGAAGGAGTCGACCGCCGAGCCGAAGCGGGCGAGGTCGTCGGTGAGATACTGACTCGCCGACGCCGGCACGATGAGGTGCTGGCCGGACGCGGCGATGGTGTCCGGCAGCGGGATGAGCAGCCGCTGCTTGCCCCGGCCAAGCGTTTCGGCCGGCTCGATCTCGTATCCGATGACGTCGGCCTCGTTGCGGCCGTCGGCGATGCCGATGATCACGTCGGTGACCTGGCCGAGCGCGGTGCCCTGGTCGGTGAGCACCTGTGAGCGCAGCACGTTGCCGCCGTCCGGCGACCCGGCCACACCCGCCGACACCACCTCGCCGATCGGGGTGATCTGCTGCTCGGACTCGATGACGAGCGCGTCCGGACCGAGTCCGGCGACCGCGCTCCACGGCACCGCCATGCCGAGCGGCCCGGCGAACAGTCCGCGACCGGCGAGGGTGAACGCGTTCACCCGCCCGCCGTCGGCGGCGTACACGACATCCTTGATCTGGGCGATGGCCTCACCGCCGTAAGTGACCACCGGGAGTTTGGCCAGTTCACTGGCCCGCAGCAGGGTGCTCATCGCTGGCGCCGACCCCGCTTCTTGGTCTGGTCGTTGATGATCACGCCGCCGGAGCGGCGGCGCGACTGGATCGCGACGATGCCGCCGACGATCAGGACGAGCACCACCACGATGACAAGAACCCAGACCCACCAGTCCATCGCGCCTGCCCTCCTCGCTCGGTCTGAGCACGACTTCTCGACTCATTTGTGCCCAAAATGTGGCCTCGGCAATCGACGGATCGCCCGGCCTGATCACTCTGGCAGGTGGGCAACGCACCCACCGGTCAGAACCGGCTGCTCATACTCGATCTCCGAGAGCGGCCAGCACCGCAGCCGGCGCCCGGGCCGGCCGCCCGGCCACCGCGGCGCGCGGTCCGCCGACCGGACCAGCAGCCGCAGCGGGATGTCGCGCGCCGCGAGCCCGCGGGCCACGCCGCCGCCGATCAACCCGGTCGCGCCAGTGACCGCCAGTCGCGGCCGGGGCGAGCGTCGCCACCACCGCGTCGTACCAGGTGTCGTTCCAGGGGTTGTGGGAGACGAACACGCTGCCGTGATCGATGACGATGGTGTCCGGGACGATCACCGGTTTCGCCGCGGCGTGCTCGAGCCGTTCATCGATACTCAGTAGCCGGGCATGCGGCAGCACCGAGTGCGCCATCTTCAACGCCTCCGGCCAACCCGGCCGCATCGGTTCCGGCGTCACCGCGCGGGCCAGCAACACGCTCGCGTCCACCGACCGGGTCGTCGGCCGCAACACCGCCGCCGGCACCACCCTGGTCGCGACATCGATCATGCCGGTCAGTTCCACCCGGCCGGGCACCCCGTCGTCCAGCAGCACCAGCACGTCCAGCGGGGTCGAGTCGATCTGCACCCAATCCCCGGGAGCCGCCGCCGGCAGGGTCGAGAACATGCCCTCCGGCCGTCCGGCCAGGCCGCGGCGGGTGGGGGCGGACCCGGTGGTGTGCCGGCCGCGGGCCAACGTGTCGAACAACCGGTACATCGTGCGCTGCGAGGGCACCACGCCGGTCGACACCTTCCGCGGCCAGGATCTCCTCGATCCGCCAGATCACGAATCCTGCGGTGCGGGAGGAAGCGTCGGTGGCTTCGTCGATCACCCGCCGCATCGCCGCCGCCACCCGCTCGTCGACCCGCCGGCGGCGACATCCGCTTGGCCACCCGGTGATCCACCAACCCGGCCAGGCCGCGGGCCTCCCACCGCTGCCGGCGGTGCTTGAGTGTGTTGACCGGCACCGGGCGGCCCGCCGCGGACAACCCGCGGCCTTGGCATTCTCCCGCGCGGTCAGGCTGCGTTCCGGGTCGTACCGCGGTTTCGGTCGCGCCCCGCGTGGCGCGTCCGGCGGCAACCCGTACACCACCTCGACGATGTGCGCCTCCCACCACGACGCCTCCGTCGCCGCGGCGGCGGGCAGCCTCTCAGACCGACCTCCGGGCGCGGTGTGCCGTTGAGGTGTCACTGCCCCGCGGGTGGCTTACAGGATCGGCCGCCCCCCGGTGACCGCGATCCGGGCGGCGGAAATGTAGCTGCCCTGATCGGAGGCGAGCAGTACATACACCGGAGCCAGTTCGGCGGGTTGTCCGGCGCGACCCAATGGGGTGTCCTGGCCGAAGTTCTTCACCTTCTCCTCGGGCATGGTCGCCGGGATCAGCGGCGTCCAGATCGGTCCCGGCGCAACACTGTTCACCCGGATGCCGCGGGGGCCGAGCATCCCGGCAAGGCTCGCGGCAAAGTTCGCGATGGCCGCCTTGGTCGCCGCGTACGGGGCCAACGTGGGGGACGGCATATCGGAGTTCACCGATGAACTTCCGATGATCGATGCCCCCTTACTCAGATGCGGCAACGCCGCCTTGACCAGGTAGAACATCGCCGAGACGTTCGTAGCGAAGGTGTACTCCCACTCCTCGTCCGAGATCTCTTCCAGCGTCGGGTGAGTCATCTGGTACGCGGCGTTGCTCACCACGATGTCGATGCGCCCGAATTCCTGCACCGTTCGATCAATGATCAGGCGGCACTGCTCCGCGTTGGACACGTCCCCGGCGATGAGCACGGCCCGGCGGCCTGCCTGCTCGACCCAACCCGCCGTGTCCTTGGCGTCCTCGTCCTCGCTCAAGTAGGAGATCACGACATCCGCGCCCTCCCGGGCGAAGGCGATGGCCACGGCCCGACCGACACCGCTATCACCGCCGGTGATCACCGCGACCTTGTTCGTCAACCGCCCGGCACCGACATACGAATGCTCACCGCAGTCCGGTCGCGGTGTCATCGCCGACTGGATACCCGGGAGCTCCTGCTGCTGTGCCGGCTGATTCATCGGTCCTCCTGGCTTGCATGGTCTGCTGGATGTGATCCAAGTTCCCCCTTCACCCGAAGGCGAACGCGACCACCTGACCGGACCTGTCCAGACGTTCCGCGTCATCGACGGCCGGGTGGCCGGCCGCCGTTGATGATGACGCGCTCTCGGCGGCCGGATCCCCGCTGGGGCCCGGGCGTGGGCCCTCCGGTGACCACCGGTCAACCACGCGCCGCATGGCGAGCTCGAGACGCCGGAATGACCGCGCCGCGACTCGTCAATGGCGCGGTGGATCCGCGTCTACGACGATCGGTTTGCGATCCTTCGACCGGACCCGATCGACGAGATCCGCTGCAAGCTTGCGATTCTTCGGATCCGCCGCCTGCCGCTTCACCTCATCGAGAATGCGGCGCCCCGCTGGACTGCGAAGGAACGAGTACACGGCGCCCACTGTGCCCAATTTCCCCATGACCTTCATGTTTGAGTCTCCATCCTGACGCTCGGGTCTACCGAGCGACTCGATGGCCAGGCTACCGACGCGGTACCACGTACCGATCGAGGCCGACCGCATGCGGCCCCGACTACGGGGAGGCCTATACGGCGGTCAGGACGGCATGACCGAACGCCTGGACCGCGGCACGCAGTCAAGGCCCCGCGCCGCCACCCGGGGAACAGGAAGGACCACGATCGTGCCGACCTGCGAAGGGGGCCACGAACATGCCGGCATCCTCCGGTGACCCTGCTACCCGAAGACCGAACGGGCGCGATCCCTTACTGGCGCAACGCTGACCGGGAGCGCTCTGCACAGCGACATCCCACCCGATGCCGCGGGCAGCTGGCTGCTGGCTGCTCACGATGCTCGGTCAGGACGTCGGGTTTCCCGTTCCCCAGGGCGGCGCCCAGCGTCTCGCGGGCGCGCTCGCGGCCCGGTCAACACGAATTCCCAGAACGTGTCCTGCGCGGTCTGGACTGGGCTTGCGGGACAGCACCGTGGAGAAACGCGAGCCGGCCTTCAAACGCATGATCCGTATTCGGCACCGCACACCCTGCGCGGGCCTGACCGCGCGGATCGACCGGCAACAACCCAGGACCTGCCCCGGCCGCGCGGTGGGGCTCTCCGCTTCGGTGCGGCCTGATCCTGCTGACGTTTCGGGGGCATCGAGATCCTCCTCACGGAACACGGTGGTGCGAACACCGCTGTACCCGGCCCGCTGCCCCACCACACACGCGTGGTCGACCACGGCACCTGGACATTCAGTTGCGCCGCTGGACCGTCCGCCAGATGCGATGATGAACCACGGTTTGCGCCACCGGCATCTGGGGCGGTGGCTGGTCGACAAGCATCCCCACTGGTGATGCCCAGGTGTCGCTGCGTGGTCGGCACCTGTCCGGTGGCCGCGGTCGACCATCAATTTGCGTGATTGACCGGCGCCGCGCCCCCCGGGCACCCTGGGTGGACATGTCCACCCAAGCCGAGCAATCCGCGATCGGTCATGTCGCGCGGCGTCTCTCAGGTCAATTTGCCAACCTGGACACCGACCTGGTGGCCAGGGTTGTCTGGGACACCCACCGGCACTTCGACACCCACCCCGCCCGGGACGTCGTGCCGATCCTGGTTCATGACGCGGCCCGTGACCGGCTGCGGGTGATGCCCACCACGGCACATCCCGATCAACAAGCCGCGCCGCCCCGCTGCCGCTGACCCGACCGAGCGGGTGTCGGCGGGGACCTCAGGGTCAAGTCCGGTTCGGTCGCGTCGACCTCCGTGTTGCTTGTCGCGTACCAGTTGGTGTTGGTCAGCAGCAACCGCCACCCCACCCCACGGACTCGGACTCGATCATTCCGTCCTCGGCGCCGAGGTTTCACGGCGAGTTTGCCCAAAGCCAGCAGCCCTCGACGTCGGCCAAATGCGCGAAGTCGGCTCTCCAACGTCTGGCGTGAAGGCTGGCGCACCGGTGGAGCACCCGCAGCATGTACGAACCCGCATGTGCGGCCGGACGGACCCGAGTACAGTTGCCGGAGTTGGCTCCACCAGCCGGCCCGAGGACGAGGTCACCGCGCATGCCGTGGCCCCGTGGTGATCGCCAAAGCTCGGGCGTGACCGCGACTCCGCATTCCCGGTCGGGGACCGCCGGGTCCCTTCTCGTTTCAGGGTGAATCTACGATTCACTCCGCTCCGGGCGACCGCGAAAGACCGACCTACCCGACCTCGTATCGCCTCCCAGCTCTGCCAGAGCGGGCTTTTGTTGTGCCGCAAACACTGTCGCGTCGAGCACACCCCTCGACCGACTCTCAGGCAGTAGAATCTCTTGCCATTTTACCTTGTAAACCCGCCCGAGATGTGGTTCCTTTACAAGGTAAGATCTGGACGTCCACGAGGACGGGCTCAGCCGCTGCCGCGATGACGGTGCGGCGTCATCGCTGCGGCAAAAGACCAGAGGACCCCCATCCGCCTGGAGCACCGTGACAACCACCAGGGATCCCAAAGCCCAGGCCTGGAGGCCGTGGCAACCCGCGTGGTCGTCGGCAAGCAGCAGTAACCGAACCCGGCTCTACATCCGGCCGCACCCGCGGTCGGGAGCACCGACGGAAGGAACGACCATGGGTATGGGCGACAGAATCAAGCACACCGCCGAGGAAGCGAAGGGCAAGGTCAAGGAGGCGACCGGCAAGGCCACGGACAACCACACCATGCAAGCCGAAGGCCAGGGCGACCAGGCCGCCGCCAACGTCAAGCAGGCCGGCGACAGGGACAAGGACGCCTTGAGCTGACATCCCGTTGCGGCGCGCCGTGCGGATTGCGGTGCTGCGTCCGCCGACCGCCGGGGTGCAGGACCACCCGGCTCTCGCAGGCCAGCCCTGCGGGAGCCGGGTTCCCGCCAGCAATTCGATACCTTCGCAGCCCGTTGAGCGCCCGATCGCGAGTTGACCGGGTGCGGTTCCACCGCAAGGTCGACAGGGCCGGACTCGAACCCCTCGACAATTGATCCAAGAATCGCCGGGAATGCCAACCAACGCCACACGGTTGATGTCGCGCGAGTCCGCTCGCCCGACATCAATGGTCGAGGAAGGGAGCCGAGGATGGCCCAGGACGATCAACTGCGCGGCGCGCGGAAGCCGTCGACAACCCGTGCGCCCGCCGAGGTCGATCCGGACAGCCCGGAAGTCCTGGCGGACCGCGCCTCCCCGACCCGGGCGGTGGGAGCCACGCCCCCTCGGGGGCAGCTGGACCGCAGGACGATCCTGCTGGCCGCGGTCACCCTGATCGACGAGCACGGGTTGCGGCACCTGACGATGCGGCGGCTCGGCGCTCAACTCGGCGTCGAGGGAATGGCGCTCTATCACTACGTGCACGGCCGGGAGGACCTGCTCGACGGGATCGTCGAACTCGTCATCGACGACCTGTACGGGGACCCGGACGTGCACTTTTCGACGGATGACTGGCAGGACTACCTGCAACGTCTGGCCCACGGGGTGCGGCGGATCGCGCTGGCTCACCCGCAGGTGTTTCCGTTGATCGCGACCCGGCCGCCGGCGGCACCCTGGGTGCGGCCGCCGCTGCGGAGCCTGCGGTGGATGGAATCATTCCTTGAGACCCTGCACCGGTGCGGGTTCTCCGACGTCGGTTCGGTAGCCGCATACCGGGCCTTTTCCAGTTTTCTGCTTGGCCACCTGTTACTGGAGGTCTCCGAGCGGGGCGCGGACATCAGCCCCATCGAGCAGGTCGACCCGGAAGACGCCCCGGCCACTGACCTGAGCGAGTACCCACGACTGAAAAGTCTGGAAGCCGAGCTGTCGCAGGACCACTCGACCGCCGAGTTCGAAGAGACGCTCGAAACATTGTTGGAACGGATCGATCTACTCGAGCATCACCGCAACCCCCGCCGGCGAACCCGATGACCGGATCGCAAATGTTTGCAGCCGGCCGTTCGGGGAACCAGATGTCGCATCGCCGGTGTCCACCGGTAAATGACCACCAACAGGAGAAGGGCAGCAACCAATGACAGAAGGATTCCGCTCCCCACCGCCCGCAACGGCCTATCCAGGAGCCAGCGGAACCCGCCAGGACGTGACAGACACCGTGCACCGGGTCATGGGTGAAGGCATCGCCGCACCCGCGCAACCGGCGTCCGGATACCCCGTCCCACAGGGCAGGCACGCGCCGCGGAGCGAGGAAACCTCGACCACCGATGTCGCGAAGGATCAGGCCGGCCAGGTCGCCGAGACCGCGAAACAGGCCGGCGCCGAGGTGGCCGGCACGGTCGCCGAACAAGCCGGAGAGGTTACCGCGGAAGCCGGCCGTCAGGCCAAACAGTTGCTGGCCCAGGCGCAATCGGAGGTCACCGAGCAGGCCGCGGCGACCCAACAACGGGTCGCGGACGGTTTGCGTTCGCTGGCCGAGGAACTGACCGCAATGGCCAAGAACTCCGAGCAGGACGGGATGGCCGCCGATCTCGCCCGTCAGACCGCGGACAAGGCGCACCAGGCCGCCGGGTGGCTGGCCGACCGAGACCCCGGCACCCTGCTGGACGAGGTCCGCTCCTTCGCCCGCCGCAAGCCGGGCACCTACCTGGCGATCGCCTTGGGCGCCGGGGTTCTGGCCGGCCGATTGACCCGCGGCCTGTCCGCCCCCACCGACGCCACCACCACACCAACGTCTGCCACGACGACCGCGTCGGCCGGGCCCGAGCATTCCGATGGCGGCGAACCGATCGGCGGCGCCGTGGGCTACGACCAGACCGAGCGCGCCATGAATCCGCGGGACACCGGCATGGATGCCATCAGCCCCACTGCCGTACTGGGCGGCCCGCGAGGTGACCTGGCGCCATGAGCACGCCAGCAGACACCGGGCCACCGGTGGAGGAGTCGGCGGCCGACCGCTCGTTGGGTGAGCTGATCTCCGAGGTGACCGAGGACCTGTCCACCCTGATGCGGCAGGAACTGGAACTGGCCAAGGCGGAACTGCAGCAGTCCGCGTCCCGCGCCGGCAAGGGCGTCGGCATGGTCGGCGGCGCCGGCGTCGCCGGGTACTTCGTGCTGCTGTTCGCCTCGATCGCGTTGTGGTGGGCGATCGGCGCGGCCACCGGTCTGGGCTGGTCCGCGGTCATCGTCGCGGTGATCTGGGCCATCGTCGCCGCAGTCCTGGCGATGGCCGGCCGAAACTCGCTCAAGTCGGTCCGCGGGCTGCCGAAGACCGCGGACACCGTGAAGAAGATTCCCACCGCCCTCAAAGGCAACGAGTAGCCCGCATCCGCCTAATGACCCGACTTCAATTCAAGCCATCTGACAGAACTGAGGATGATCGATGAGTAATGATCCGGAACAGATCCGCCGGGAGATCGCACGCACCCGAGGCGACCTGAGTGAGAACGTGAACGCCCTGGGCGACAAGGTGAATCCCGGCAGTATCGCGCGGCGGCAGGTCGGCCGGGTGCGCGGCGCCGCGGTCTCGGTGAAGGACGCATTGTTGGGCAGCGACTCCGACGCCACCGATAACGGAGCGATGGGCACGGTCGGCGACGCGGTGTCCGACGCCCCCAACGCCGTTGCCCGCAAGGCGCAGGGTTCACCGATCGCCGCCGGGTTGATCGCATTCGGCGCCGGGCTGCTGGTTTCGTCGATGCTGCCGGCCAGCCGGGCCGAGCAGCAGGCAGCCGAAAAGGTAAAGGACGCCGCGCAACCCATGGTCGACGACCTGACCGAAACCGCCAAGCAGGTTGCCGGGAACCTGCAGGAACCCGCCCAGCAAGCGTTCGAGGAGGTCAAGACCACCGCCACCGAGGCCGCCGCGACGGTCAAGGACGAGGCCACATCCGCAGCCGACGACGTCAAGGGTCAGGCCCAGGACTCCAAGGATGCCGTGCAACAAGCCGCCCGATGACCGATCCGCATCACCACTGTCAACGGGCCATCGGTGACCTGAACCAACACGGAGGCAGGTAACGCATGTCAGACCACGACGCCGCCGACAACGGTCGGGTCGCCGCGATCCGCGCCGACTCCGGCCCAGCCGGCCCGGATCGGCCCGACCGACATGGTCAACCGGACGATGCAGGGAAGCCGGAATCGCCCACGAAACTGACCAAACCGTCGTGGAAATACATCGCCCGCAAGACGCTGCGGGAATTCAGCGATGACCAGTGCACCGACCTGGCGGCGGCGCTGACCTATTACTCGGTGCTGGCCTTGTTCCCCGCACTGCTCGCGTTGGTGTCCCTGCTCGGGCTGTTCGGGCAGGCCGGCAACACGGGGCAGCTGATCGGGGTGCTCTCCGAGATGGGCGCCGGGTCCGTGGCCGATACGATCAGGGCTCCGCTGGAGCAACTCACCGCGAGTTCCTCCGCCGGGCTGACGTTGATCATCGGCATCGCCGGCGCGCTGTGGTCCGCCTCGGCGTACGTCGGGGCGTTCGGGCGAGGGATGAACCGGGTGTACGAGGTTCCGGAGGGTCGGCCGTTCTGGAAACTTCGCCCACTGATGATCGTCATCACCCTCGCCGCGGTGATCCTCGCCGGTCTCGTCGCAATCGGTCTGGTGGTGTCCGGGCCGGTCGCCAGGGCCATCGGCGACGCGATCGGCCTCGGCGACACCGCCGTGACGATTTGGGGCGTCGTCAAGTGGCCCATCTTGCTCGGCCTCGCCGCGGTGGTGGTGGCGATCCTGTACTACGCGACACCCAATGTGCAGCAACCCAAATTCCGATGGATAAGTCTCGGCGCCGTCGTCGCCATCGTCACCTGGGTCATCGCCTCCGCCCTGTTCGGCCTGTACGTCTCCCAGTTCTCCGATTACAACAAGACCTACGGTTCCCTCGCCGGGGTGATCATTTTCCTGCTCTGGCTGTGGATCACCAACCTCGCGCTGCTGTTCGGCGCCGAGCTGAACGCCGAAATCGAACGTGGCCGGCAACTCCAAGCCGGCATCCGCGCGGAGGACGACCTCCAACTCCCGCCCCGCGACACCAGGGTCAGCGACAAGACCGCCGCGAAGGACGCCCGCGACGTCGAACAAGGAAAACAACTCCGCCGCAGCCACGGCGACAGCAGCACCCCGCCCAACTAACGCCAAGCGGGGCGCATCAGGGCGCCGGGAAATCACCGTTGCCGGGTGGGCCGCGATCCCGGCCACTCCGGGATCGGTCGATTGATTGCGTCGTCGTCGTCTGCCGCGATCTGGGCGCGCCGGGTGTCCGCGGCCAACGATGCGAACGCGTGGACCTCACCGGCGTCGAACACCGCGAAACCGTCCGGACCGGCCGAGCCAGCGGACCCAAAGCGCATCCACCCCGTACGCCCACGCCGGGTCGCGGTCGGGACCGCAGACCTCAGGAGCGGAACGCACAGTCCACGCTACGCCGCTGCACGCCGCCGCGGTTACGGCCCGTCGCGCCGGCTCCGGGCCCGCTTCACCGCCGCCTTCACGATCTCGGCGGCCACCTCTGCCAGTTTGGTGTGCTCGCGCTGACTCAGCTCCCGCAGCCGGCTGAACGCCTCGTCCGCGGTCACCCCGGTGCGGCTCATCAGGATCCCGATCGCCTGATCGATGACCGCCCGGTTGGTCAACGCCGACTGCAGGTTCGTCGCCAACCGCTGCGTCTGCGCCAGGATCTGCGCGTTCTGCACCGCGATCGCCGCCGGCACCGCGAACACTTCCCCGAGTTGTTCTGCCCGCTCATCGAAAGCGTCCTTGGCATGGGCGTACACATTCATCGCGCCCACCACCTCGTCACCGGTCCGCAGCGGCAACGACAACACGCTGTGCACCCCCAGGCGACCCACCCGCGCCCCGAACCGCGGCCACCGACGGTCCCCACCCAGCGACCCGGACCGCACCGTCATGCCGGTCGCCGCGGCGGTGATACACGGACCCTCGCCGAGGCTGTACTGAATGTCGTCGACCTCCCGCACGAACGGCTCACTCTTCACGATGGTGTCCGTCCGGCCCACCTCGATCAGGGTCAACCCCGCGCCATCGGCGCCGGGGATGGCCTGCACCGCATAGGTCGCGACCCGCGTCAACAAGTCCTCCAGACTCAACCGGGACGAGGACAACCGCGACAACGCGGTCAGGCTCTGCGCCAGATCATCGTCCTGCGCGGCGGCCGCACGATTCGCCGCAACGAAATCCCCCTCAGAACCCGACCGGGCGTCCCGATCCTCTCGACCACCCTCGGCCGGCATCGAAGGACCCATCCCATCACCGATACCCTCAACCGAACCGACGCTACAAGACCCACGATACCGCTCGGGCATCGACCAATCACCCCACCGGGCGTGCATCTGGGTTCGATCGGCGGGGTTCCTGACGCCGCTCGGTGTAGCCCCCCATAGGGGAGATCCGCATCCTGGGCTGTCGCCCGGCTGGAGCGATCAAGACGGCCCGTCCTTTGGGGTGGACCTGGGTGCCGTTCTACCGGACGGCATGAGAGAAAGTGAGTCTCATGTCATCCGCCGCCGACTCGGAGGCGGTGTCAGTCGTGCAGCATCAGCAATGCTCCGTTCTTCTGCCGGTCTACGTCTACGGACGCGGCGAAGACGTTTCTGCTTGGTGGTTTCGGGTACCCGCCGGTGAGGCGCTTCGCCTGATTGCCCAGGGTATGGCGAACGCGTCAGGCCCGGTCGGTTCAACAGATAGCCGGCCGGGTCGCCCCACCACCAGGAAATCGGGCCGTCGGCCATGTCCCGGTCGACGCGAGTGTCCGGCGCCCGTCTCGGGCTCGTTCGTGGGGATACCAGCGGCCGGTCCCGTTGGTAAACTCGCAGGTGCTGGATGCAACAGCCGGTCTGAGACCGGGGCCGCCGCGCGATCCGCAGCCTCGAGGGGTGCCCGCCCGCCGCTCAGCGCTCCCAGCGATCTTCGCCAGCAACGACTGCGCGAGGTCACCTTGACAGCGCAACGCGTGCCACCCAGGCGCTGTCGACGGCTGGATGGACCCCGACATGACCTTCGCCCGCATCGCCGGTGACGGCACCAACCGTGACCCGGTTCGCCGGGACACCGGCTCCGACGACCAACGGCCCCAACTCCAACCGATGTCGAACGGGGCCACTCACGCGCAGTTGATCGCCCAACTGCTGGTGCTGCAGAAGCGTGCGGCGACCATGCTCGAGATCGAACAGGCCAAGGGCGCGCTCATGCTCGCCTTTGGACTGACCGCGGACGAGGCCTTCGCCCTGCTGCGCTCCTATTCCCAGAACCGGAACGTGAAGGTCCGGGACATTGCCGCCTGGTTGACCGATAACCTCGACACCGTCCCCCGGAGTGCCGCGACCGCGCGGAAGATGAACCACCTCCTCAACACTGTGTCGACCGGATGCCACGACACGACTCGACCGGACTCAGCTAACCCGAGTGGCTGACACTGTCGATAGTTCCCTCCCGACGGATGCCGAAGCAGTCGACGAAGCGGCAAGCCCGGGTGACGACGCCGCCGCCCGGTCGGCTGGGAGGCTGCTCAGGTGGAACGCGACCCGACCGAGATGTGCTCGAGGGTGCTTCTCGTCGATGCGCTCGTCGACTGACCCGTCGTCGGCCGTCTGCTGTAGTTCAGGGCTCGCCGAGTAGGTGAGCACCGCATGGGCCGCTGCTCATCCGGTCCTCAGAATGCATCCGTGGATGCGACCACGTCCGGGCCCGGTGCTCGGCGGCCTGCTCACCACCGTGGACCGGCGACTGACCGCCATTGTCAACGTCCCGGCCGGCGCGGCCGCCCTGCTCCTGCTGCGCCCCTCGGCTCCCTCCCCCAACCGCCCGTTGCCTTTCGATTGGAACGGCGGGCCGGCCCCGGCGGGGGCCGTCCCCTCAGGGTGAACCCGGCCGTGCGGGCGGGTTCGTCGTTGCCGGGCCGAGCCTGGCGGGCATTTCAGGCAATTCGGTCGCCCAGGGGTTCGACTGATCGCGCAGCCCACGCCGTGCTCGCGATTGGTGGGCTCACCGTCGGTGCGAGGCAGGCGCACCGTCCTGCTTTGCCGGCGGGGGTCCGGCGGCGGCCGGCCTGGTCCGACTCGGCCGCCGCCGGGCAGGCGGTGCGGTCAGGCCATCGAGCGCGGCGCCGGTGGTTCGAACTTGGCCAGCATCGCCTCGAGGGCCTGTTGATCCGGACCGACGAATTCGGGACCGTCGACCGCTGCGGCAATGGTCGAGAAGAGCTTGTCATTGATGCCGATGGCGGGCGGAAGATGGGTGCTGAACATGGCCGCGGGATTGAGCGATTCGATCGTGTGGATGGACGCCAGGTATTTGTCCCGGTCGACCGAATGAACCCAAGGACTGTCGATCGCGGCCCACATCAGTTGCGCCGCTTCATGATCGCTGTCCCCGACCGCTCGTACGTCCCCGCTGGTGGCGATCTCGGAGGATGACATCGGCCCACCGAAGCAGTCCGAAGAGAAGAACGAGCCCGACTTCCGGTCGAGGAATCCCACCGTCGCCGGATTGTCGTACAGCGGCGGTCGGTAGCCGGTCAGCAGGCGGTCGCCGACGTCCAGGCTTTGCCCGGGATTGAGCAGAAAGACCCGATCAAGGGGTAGTTGTCGTTCGCAAGCCAGAATGCCGACGCCGATGAACGTGGTGACGACGCGGGCGTGCGGTGCGGCGTCAAGAAGGTCGAAGAGCCCGCCGGTGTGGTCGCGGTCGGGATGGGTCAGCCAGACCCAGCGCACGTCGGCCGGATCGATGACCCGACCCAGATCGGACACGAAGTCCTTGCCCGCCGTCGATAGCCCGGTGTCGACCACCACCGGCTGCTCGGCGTGCAGGACGAATGCGTTGACCGGGAGGAACCCCAGGCCCGGTACCTGCGCCGTGTCGCTGAGCAGGGACACATCCGGCGAGATCCTGTGCGTGCGCATCGCAATCATCCCTCCATGGGTCAGAACGGAACCTGGGTGGCGAGCAGGCCGGTCCCGGTCCCGCGACCGGAGACGACCGTCGCGAACTCGATGGCGTCGAGTTCGAGTTCGTCCCCACCGTGCCCGCGCGCGAAGACACCACCCGCGGTGCCGGTCAGGGTGAGGGAGAACGGTCGCCCGTGCCGCTGCGCCCACTCGTCGACCACATCGGCCACGATGACCCCGTCGTGGTCGGCGCTGATCGCGAGGGGAGACCCGACCGCGGCGCACAGGTCGATCCGGTGCATCCAGACGTCTCGGGTCAGGATGGTGCCTACCAGGTAGCCCACCGACCACCATTCGGGGGAGCCGTTGAACACGAACGGAGCCGGCATGGCCGCGTCGCGAACCTGCGCCGGCGTTGCTGCCCGACCGGCGGCGGCCCGCCGTCCGGCCGCCCGCACACTCGCGACAACATCTGCTGGGAGCCAGCTCTCGCGTTCTTGAACCTGCAGGGCGGTGAGCGCGTCGATGAAGGCACCGCCACGCCGGGCCACGGCCGCACCGGCGAGCGCCTCTTGCCGGGCAAGTTCCGTCTGGTCCGCGGCGAACTCGGCCATCCCGATCACATGACAGGCCAGCTGCCGGACGTCCCAAGCGGGGCATCGGGTCGGCCGACCCCAGTCGTCGGCCCCCAGGTCGACGATCACATCGGCGAACCGCTCGTACTCGGCTGCGGCCAGCGCCATCGCCGCATCCCACTCGAGGCCCGAGCAGCGCAGCGGCCGTGGCACAGTGGCCGGATCCGTGGTCGTTGTCATTGACGTTTCCCCTCTCTGGGTTGTTCCGGGGTGAGTCCGACCGAGTCGGCCCACATGTCGACAGCACGATCCAGCAGGTCCTTCCGGCTGGTTCCGCCAGGATCGTTGGCCAACTGCTGATCGACCAGACCGCCCAACAGCGCGAACCAGATCTCCACATCGCCGCGGTCGGTGACGTCCATCGCCGCCAATTCGGCCAGGCTTTGCTCCATCTCGCGGACCGCCGGAGCATACGATTCGGCGCTGGGTGTGAAGCCGGGAACGGACCGCTGATTCATCAGCTGATAGCGCGCCAGATCGGCCACCGCGAAATCGAAGAACAGGTGGGACATCGCCTTGATTCTTTCGCGGCCCGACGTGGGGAAGTCCGCCGAGGCGGTGGTTGCGCGCGACAACGCCTCGAACTCCGACCAGGCCTGCCCGTACATCGCGTCATAGATGGACAGCTTCGACTCGAA
>DATDBV010000694.1:0-15431 GCA_036524715.1 Nakamurella sp.
CGCGGAACTCGATCAGGACCTGCCGGAGAGCCTGGTGTTCGTCCGGGTCCGGACGGCGGCGCAGATCCGGGAGCTGGCCCTGGCCCTTGGCCCCGGTCAGCGGATCGTCAGCGGGTTCGTGCTGCCCAAGTTCTCCAGCAAGACCGGCGAGGAGTACCTGCAGGCGGTCCAGGAGATCGGCGCCCGCTCCGCACACCCCGTCTACGCCATGCCGGTGCTGGAGACCCGCGAGGTGTTGTACCGGGAGACCCGGGAGACGGAGCTGGTCGGCATCCGGGAGCTGCTCGACCGCTACCGGCCGCACGTATTGTCGGTGCGCATCGGGGCCACCGACCTGTGCGGCCTGTTCGGCATCCGCCGCGATCGCGACCTGTCGATCTACGACGTCGGGGTCGCCGCCGAGCTGATCGCCCAGGTGGTCAACCAACTGGGCCGGACCGACGGCACCGGGTTCGCCATCACCGGACCGGTCTGGGAGTACTTCGCCAACCACGAGCGGATCCTGCGGCCGCAGCTGCGGCAGACCCCGTTCGAGGAGCGGCACGCCGACGACCTGCGGCGGACGCTGATGAGCCGTGACCTGGACGGCCTGATGCGGGAGATCATCCTGGACCGGGCGAACGGGCTGACCGGCAAGTCGGTCATCCACCCCTCGCATATCCCGCCGGTGCACGCGTTGGCGGTGGTGTCGCACGAGGAGTACCAGGACGCCCTGGACATCGTCGAACCCGAGTCGGCCGCCGGCGGGGTCCGCGCCTCGGAGTACCGCAACAAGATGAACGAGATACGCCCGCACCGGATCTGGGCGGAGCGCACGCTGCTGCGGGCCCAGATGTTCGGGTCGGCCGCTCAGGGCATCTCGCACATCGACCTGCTCACCGCCCTGCAGGATGCCGGATGACCGTCGCAGCGACGACGTCGTGGGTCGCCGAGCGGTACGGCATCACCGTCAGCGACCGGTCGTCGCCGGTGGGCCTGACCATGGGCGACCTGACCCGGATCGCCCTGCGGCGCAACCCGAAACGGGCCCAACTGATGGTGTCCACGGTGCTCGGCAAGCACCTGCCGGTCGATCCGCGGGTGGTGGCCGGGGCCGGGCGGCTGCTGGGTGCGCTGGTCGCGCGGTGTCTGGCCGACTCCTCGCCAGCGCCGGCGCCGTGGGTCGACGACGCAGCCGCGAGCGTCCGGGACGGTGAACCGGATCGGCTGTTGGCCGTGCTGCCCGCTGCGGTTTCGTCGGCGGGATCGTCGGCGGTTTCGTCGGCGGTTTCGTCGGCGGTTTCGTCGGCAGAGGTGCTGACGCTGGGCTTCGCGGAGACCGCGACGTCCCTTGGGCACCTGGTCGCCGACCAGCTCGGGTCGGCGTACCTGCACTCCACCCGCCGGCCGGACGGGCCGGTGCCGGTGGCGGCCGGTTTCGTCGAGTCGCACTCGCATGCGACCGACCATCTGCTGAGGCCCGGCCCGGGCGTCCCGCTGGCCGGTGGTGGGCCGCTGGTGCTGGTCGACGACGAGCTGTCCACCGGGCGGACCGCGTTGAACGTGATCGAGGCCGTGCACGCCGCACATCCCCGGGACCGGTATGTGCTGGCCGGGCTGGTGGATGTGCGCTCGGACGAGGCCGATTCGGTTCGGGCCGAGGTGGCCGCCCGGCTCGGCTGCCGGATCGACGTGGTCTCGCTGACGTCCGGCGGCATCGTCGTTCCCGACGGCACCGTGGAGCGGGTCGCCGCGGATCTGGCCGGCGCGACCGAACCGGCGCCGGCCGCCCGGCCGGCCCCGGTACGGGAGGTGATCGTGCCCTGGCCGGCGCTCCTGCCGCAGGGCGGCCGGCACGGCCTTGCCGACGCCGACCGGCCCGCGTTCGACGAATCCGTCGCGGCGGCCGCGGCGGCGCTCGGGCGGGCCTGCGGCGAGGCCCCCGGGGTGCTGATCCTCGGCACCGAGGAGCTGATGTACCTGCCGTTGCGGTTGGCTCTGGCGTTGCGTGCGCCGGGCCGGTCCACCGCGTTCCAGTCGACCACCCGCTCTCCGGTGCACGCGATCGACCAGCCCGGCTACCCGATCCGCCGACGGATCGACTTCACCTCACGGGTGCATCCCGGCGGCTCCGAACTGGCCATCCGGCATGTGTACAACGTCCGATGGCCCGGCCCCGGGGAGTCCGAGGCGGACCTGGTCGTCGTCGTCGACGACGGGCACGCGGTCGACGGTCCGGACGGGGTGGCCGAATCGGTGGCTCGGGCGACCGGGGTGCCGGTACTGCTGGCCCGGCTGGACCGGGTCGACAGATGACCGCCGCCCCGCGGATCGGTGTGCCGACCCCGTTGACCGGCCCCGAGTTCGGCAGTTACCGGCCGGCCGAGGTCGCCTGGTTGCTCAAGGACCTCTCGTCGGTGGACCTGGAGGCGGACGCGGCCGTCCGGGAGTCGGCGATCCAGGCGGGGCTGGCGCACTACGCCGAGTCGTTGCCGATCGAGTACCAGCCCGACCCCGCCTACCAGGCACTGTTCGAGACGATCCTGACGGAGACGGCGGCCCGGCTGGCGCATGCGGTGGGCTCGGTCACCGAACTGGTGCTGGCCGAACGCGGGCCCCATGTGGTGCTGGCGTCGCTGGCCCGGGCCGGCACGCCGATCGGCATCCTGATGCGGCGGTGGGCGCAGCGCTATCACGGCCTGGATCTGCCGCACTATGCGGTGTCGATCGTGCGCGCGCGCGGCATCGACGAGGTGGCGCTGCGCTACCTGGCCGGCCACCACGACCCGGCGTCGGTGGTGTTCGTCGACGGCTGGACCGGCAAGGGGGCGATCGCGAAGGAGTTGACGGCGGCGCTCGACGGGGTCCGGGCGGTCGGCGGGCCGTCGTTCTCCGACGACCTGGCCGTGCTGGCCGACCCGGGGCACTGCGTGCGCACCTTCGGTACACGTGACGACTTCCTCATCGCGTCGGCCTGCCTGAACTCGACCGTGTCCGGGCTGGTCTCGCGCACGGTGCTCAATCGGGAGCTGATCGGCCCGGGCGATTTCCACGGCGCGAAGTTCTACACCGAGTTCGCCGCCCGGGATGTCTCCGGAGTGTTCCTGGACGCGGTGAGCGAGGCCTTCGACGACGTGGTGGATCGGGTGCGGGCCGAACTGCCGGCCCTCGCGGCGGGCGATCGGGCGGTGACGTTCGCCGGCTGGGCCGCGGTGGAGCGGATCCGTCAGGAGTACGGCATCGATTCGGTGAACTTCGTCAAGCCCGGCGTGGGCGAGGCCACCCGGGTGCTGCTGCGCCGGGTTCCGTGGAAGATCCTGGTCCGCGAGGCCGACCATCCCGACCACGAGCACCTGCGGCTGCTCGCCGCCGACCGGGGTGTGCCGGTCGAGGTGGTTCCCGGCCTCGCCTACTCGTGCGTCGGCCTGGTCCGTCCGGTCCGCGGCGAACCGGTGGAGGGCTGACGCCGTGACGACGGGGCCGACGACGGTGGTGGCGACCGACCTTGACCGCACGCTCATCTACTCGCGTTCGGCGGCCGGTGCGGTGGGGCCGGAGTTGCTCTGCGTCGAGGTGCTGGAGGGCCGGCCGCAGTCGTTCATGACGTCCGCCGCGCACGCGCTGCTCGTCGACGTGCGGCGGGCCGCCGTGCTGGTGCCCACCACCACGCGCACGCCCGCGCAATACGCCCGGGTCGACCTGCCGGGCGGGCCGGCTCCGTTCGCGGTCGTCAGCAACGGCGGGCACCTCCTGGTCGACGGCGCGCCCGACCCCGGCTGGCGGGCGGGGGTGGAGCGCCGGATCGCCGGTGGCGGGGCCGCCCTCGCCGAGATCGTCGAGCATGTCGACGCGATGGCCGACGGGGCGTGGGTGCGCAGCCGGCGGATCGCCGACGATCTGTTCTGCTACCTGGTCGTCGAGCTCGCGGTCCTCCCCCGCAGCTTTGTGGCGGACTGGACCGGATGGTGCGGCGAGCGCGGCTGGGTGGTGTCGATGCAGGGCCGCAAGATCTATGCGCTGCCGGCCGCGCTGACCAAGGAGGCGGCGATCGCCGAGGTGATCGGTCGGGTCGACGGCACCCGCCTGCTGGCCGCCGGGGACGGCGCCCTGGACGCCGGCATGCTGACGATGGCCGACGACGCGATCCGCCCGGCGCACGGCGAGCTGTACGAGACGGGGTGGCACGCGCCGCATGTGCGGGTGACCGCGAACATCGGCGTGCACGCGGGCGAGGAGATCGTTCGGTGGTTCGCCGAACGGGTGGCCGGGCGCTGAGTGGGGTCAGCCCGCCGGGGCGACCGGCGGGAGTCCCTGCGCGACCCGGAGCACCCACTCTGGCGTCGTCTTGCCGAGGCGGCGGTCGACCACGATCTTCAGCTTCGCCGCCTCGACCTCGGTGCGAGTGGGGATCAGCGGAGCGGCCTTGCCTGCTTGATCACACATGTCGTCTCCCCTCCTGCTCACCACCAGTATCTCCCAAGATCGGATCGTCAATTCCATCCGATTCCGAGGGCTGGAACCGGGTGAGCCCGTCGGCGCCGACCGCATCAAAGACTGCCAGTTCCTCCGGGCCGGCGAGGCTGGATTCCGCCAGGACCCGCAGGATTCGCCAGGCCACGACTTGGCGTTCCTCAGGCGCTTCGAAGAGCCGGTCGATCGCCCACTGGGCCCTTTTCCACCACTGATCCCGCCGATCAGCCTCCGCTGATTCGGCGTCGGCGCCCTGCTTCTGCCGGATCGTGGAGATGCCGACAATGAGCGCAAACACGGCCAGCAGCCCGGTGGCCAACGGACTGAGCTTGGACAGGGCGTCCAGGAATGGCGGCGCCGCGAGCGCGGCGAGCGCCCAGGCCGCAACAACCGTGAGGGCCACGGTCGCGGTCACCACTCCCGCGGCGGCCCACAGCGTGGTCGGGCGGGCGGTGGGCGCTCGTGCGGGTGGTGCATCAGCTGACACAGAACTCGTTGCCCTCGGGGTCAGCCATGGTCACCCACGAGTGCGGGCCCTGGCTGGCCCGCCACAGCTCGCGCGCCCCGGCCGCGGCCAGCCGTTCGACTTCGCGCCCAATGTTCTCCTCCCCGACCCGCACGTCCAGGTGCATCCGGTTCTTGACCGTCTTCGGTTCCGGGACGAGCTGGAACAGCACCCGGGGCGCCTCGCCTTCGGGGTGGGCGATCGCCTGACCCGCTCGCCACACCAGTACGCCACGGTGGGTCTTGGTGTCGGATTCGTCGGCGTAGCCGGCGTCGACCATCTTGCGGATGAACGCCTCGTCGCTGGGCTCGACATGCCAACCCAACGCATCGGCCCACCAGTCGGCGAGGGTGTGGGGATCGGCACAGTCGACCGCGACCTGAAATGTGTATGCCATGGGTCGCAGAGTACGAAGGTGGTCTGACAGTGGAGTGGAGAAGGCGCCGACGTCTCCGCGATATCGACAAATCGGACAAGGGTTTCTCCTTGGGCCCGATGGCGTTAGCCACGGGGTAAGTCCTCGTCGGGGGTGCGATCACCGTCCCGGGCGTGACCGGGACCCGCACGGGGAACCTGGTCACCAGGAGGTGACCGGAATGCCCAAGTCCACCGAGAGCGGTGACGCCATCCAGGACGAGCTGCCCAGCACGCTGCAGCGGTCCGACGCAAAGGCGCAGCGCACGTTCGCCCAGACCTACGACTCGGCGATCGAGCAGTACGAGGACGAGCAGCGAGCCAACCAGACGGCATTCGCCGCGCTCAAACACACTCATGAGAAGGTCGGCGACCACTGGGAGCCGAAGGACGAATGGGGTCCATCCGACACCCACGCCGAGCGGGGCAGGGACGACCCGACGCCCACCGCCGGCGGGGTCGATGCGAACGCAAGCAAGGAGCACCTGTCCGAGCTCGCTCGCCGGCTGGACATCGAGGGCCGATCGACGATGACGAAGGACGAGCTGGTCCAGGCGCTCCGGAAGGCGAACGACCGGGCCACCGCGAAAGCCCGCAAACCCTAGCGCCCACGGCCCTAGATCCAGCCGCGCTCCGTGGCGATCCGCAACGCTTCCGCCCTGGTCGCGGCGCCGGTCTTGCCGATCACCGAGGACAGGTGGTTGCGGACGGTGCCGTCGGACAGGAACAGCCGCTTGGCGATCTGGCCGACCGTCCCGCCGTCCAGGGTGGCCAGGAGCACGTCCCGCTCCCGGCCGGTCAGCGGGGATTCGCCCAAGGTCAGGCTCTCCGCGACCAGTTCGGGGTCCACCACCCGCAGCCCGCGGTGCACCCGGCGGATCGCGTCGATCAGCGTCTCCGGCGGCGCGTCCTTCACCATGAACCCGGCGGCGTGTGCCTCCATCGCCCGGCGCAGGTAGCCGGGCCGGCCGAACGTGGTCAGGATGATCACCCGGCAGGCCGGCACCCGCTGCGCCAGGATCGCCGCGGCGGCCAGCCCGTCCGGACCGGGCATCTGCACGTCCAGCAGGGCGACGTCCGGGCGCTCCCGCAGCGCCGCCGGCAGCACGTCGTCCCCGTTCCCGACCTGGGCGACGACCGTCATGTCCGGTTCCAGGTTGATCAGGGTGGCGAACGCCCCGCGGATCAGCGCCTGGTCGTCGGCCACCAGCACCCGGATGGGGGTCGCCGTCACCGGCGTTCCCGTCCCAGCACGGGAACCACGGGCTCGGCCGCCGCGAGGGGCATTGTGGCCCGAACCGCGAACCCGCCGCCCGGCCGGCGGCCGGCGTCGAGGGTGCCGCCGGCCGACCGCACCCGCTCGGCCAGCCCCGACAGCCCGGTCCCGGCTGTCGGTGCTGAACCCGCGCCGGTCCCGTCGTCGAGGATCTCCACGAAGCCGGGGCCCGCGGCGATCACGCAGGTCCGGGCGCGCGCATGCCGGACGACGTTGGTGACGGCTTCCCGCACGACGAAGCCGAATAGCTCGCGCGCGGACGGGTCGACCTCGTCCACCGCTGCCGGCAGCGTCGCGCAGACCCCGGCGGCCCGCAGCACGCTGCGGGCGACGGCGAGCTCGGACGCCAGTGACACGGTCCGGTAGCCGGATGCGGTGGCCCGCACGTCAGACAACGCCTCCCGGGCCAGCCCCTCGACCTCGCCGATCTCGGTGGCCGCAGCCCCGTCGTCCCGGCCGACCAGGCGGCGGGCCAGCCCGGCCTTGACCGCGATCGCGGTGAGTGAGTGGCCCAGGATGTCGTGCAGGTCCCGGCCGATCCGTTCCCGCTCCGCGGCCACCGCGGCCACCGCGAGCGCCTCGCGGGTGCGTCGCAGTTCGCGGTTCAGCCTGACGTTGCCGACGAACCCGACCATGAACGCGGTGAGCGCAACGGTCGTCAGGGCGAGTTCCCAGCCCAGTGGGTCGGCGTATGCCACATCAATCAGCAGCATGGCCGCGGCGAGCAGGATCGCCAGGCCCATCGCCGCCCAGTCCGGCAGCAGGAACCCGGCGGTGACCGCGGCGAAGATCCACATCGCGGTGGCTGACGACCCCATCACCAGGAATTGGGGAATCGGCAGCGTCAGCAGGACGCCGACGACCGCGATCCTGGACGTCAGCGGGCTGAACAGGCAGCGTCCTGGCACGAAAATGTAGAACAGGGTGAAGGCGGCGAGCAGGCCCAGCGACCACATCCTGGTGACCGCCGGAAGGTCCGACGTCGCGACCGAGACGTAGGCAGTGACCAGGAAAAGTTGGGCCAAGGCGGCGCCCAACTCCCAGCGACGTCGGCCGGGCACCCGGCGCTCCTCCGGAAAGTCCGAGTTCGGCATCCGACGCGGACCGTTCATCACCCCATCATTCCCCGCGACCGGCTCACACCTTGGCGCCGCTGCGGCGGTACGCCCACACCCCGACGACGCCGAGCGCCACCGTCCAGCCGGCCAGCACCAGCACCGATTCCGCCGGCACGCCGTCGCCGGCCAGCACGCTGCGGCCCAGGTCGGCCAGCCAGTACGACGGGGTGACCTTGGCGACGCCCTGCAGGAAGGTGGGGAACGCCTCGACCGGGAACCACAGCCCGCCGAGGATGGACAGTCCCAGGTAGGTGATCATCGAGATCGGCTGGACGGTGTCCACCGTGCCGGCGAAGCCGATCACCAGGCCCAGCACGGCGAACGGAATCAGGCCCAGCCACACCGCGACCCCGGTGCCGAGCCACTGGCCGATGCTCAGGTGCACGTCGCCGACGGTGGCGCCGGCCAGGAACACCAGCAGCAGGGCCGGCAGGGTCACCAGCATCGACACGATCGCCTTGGCCACCAGGTACGAGGGTCCGGGCAGGGCGGTCAGCCGGAGCTGCCGGTTCCACCCGACCTGCCGTTCGACGGCGATGCGGGCACCGGTGTTGATGGCTGCGCCGATGCATCCGAACGAGGCCATCGAGACCATCAGATAGGCCACGACGGACAGCCCGTCGCCGGCGTCCTGACCCTGATACAGGTTGGCGTACAGCAGGAACAGCAGCAGGGGGAGGGCCACGGTCAGGACCAGGAACCGCAGGTTGCGGAACGCCAGCCGGGTGGACATCAGCGCGTAGCGGATCGTCATGCCGGTGGTGGTCATCGATTCGCCTCCTCGCGTGCCGTGGCAACGAGTTCGAGGAACGCATCCTCGAGATTTCCGGCGGCGATCTCGATGTCGTGGGCCTGCGGGAACCGGTCCAGCAGGGCGCGTAGGGCGAGGTCGGAGTCGTTGCAGTGCAACAGGGTTCGGGCGGCCTGCCGGTCGGTGCCGAGCACCCCGGGCAGTTGGGCGAGCTGGTCACCGGCGGCGCCGTCGATCACCGCGGAGATGGTGCGGCCGGCCACGGTGGCCTTGATCTGCGCCCCGGTGCCGTCGGCCACGATGACCCCGCCGGACAGCACGACGACCCGGTCGGCGAACTGGTCGGCCTCCTGGAGGTAGTGCGTGGCGAACAGCACGGTGCGCCCGGTGGCGGTGAACTCCCGCATCGACGCCCAGAATGCGCGCCGCACCTCGACGTCCATCGCCGCGGTCGGCTCGTCGAGCACCAGCAGGTCCGGTTCGGGGATCAGGGCGAGGGCGAACCGCACCCGCTGGGCCTGACCGCCCGAGAGCTTCTGCGTCTTCTGGCCGGCGATCTCGGTGATCCCGGCCAGTGCCATCGCCCGGGTCACCGGCATCGGGTGCCGGTGCAGCCCGGCGAACATGGTCATCAGCTCGCGGACCGTCACCTCCGGCAGCAGCGCCCCGGCCTGCAGCATGGCGCCGATCCGGCCCGCCTGCACGGCCGGCACCGGGTCGGTCCCGAACAATGCGACGGTGCCGGAGTCGGGCCGGGTGAGTCCGAGCAGCATGTCGATCGTGGTGGACTTGCCGGCCCCGTTCGGGCCGAGGAAGGCCACGACCTCGCCCGGGGCGATCAGCAGATCGACTCCGCGGACCGCGTGCACGTGACCGAATCGCTTCTGTAGCCCGGTCAGCCGGACCGCGGCGCCGTCGCGCGCCTGAGTGGTGTTGGTGGTCATGACTCGAGAGTCGTCCGGCGGCGGTTCACCGGGATGCGGCGGCCGTCATCGATTCGGCATGACATCTGTCATGGGCCGCCGGCAGGTCAGCGGCGCGAACGCTCCCGGAGGGCGACGACGACCGCGGCACCCATCGCCGTCACGCCCGCGCCCAGGATCGTCAGACCGAACCAGAGCGACGCGTCGGTCAGCACCAGCCCGGTGACCAACGCAACCATGCCCATGACGAAGACGGCGACGGCGACGACCAACCGCGGCCGGCGCAACCCGGCATGGGTGATCCGTTGGGCGAATGTCGGGTCCTCGAGGGCCAGCGCGCGCGCGATCTCGTCCAGCCGCCGCTGTTCGCCGTCCGACAGTGCCATGCCGTCTCCCCCGGGGGTGGCGGGGTGGGCCCGTCGGTTGATCGCCCGGCGGGCGACGCCCGATCCGCTCATGGTACGGCCGTTCCGCCCCGGCGCTCGCCCTGCTTCTCGGCTTCCCACCCTGGGGAATCGCGAGCCCGGGGCGCCGGCTTTTGTTCGGCGGGATCGGGGCGGCAGAGTGTCCCGGGTGACAGTTCGCCGACCGGGTTTCTCGCGGGCGTTGGCGGTGCTCGTCGCCGGTGCCTTCTTCATGGAGAACCTGGACGCGACGATCATCGCGCCGGCCGCCCCGGCGATCGCCGCCGACCTCGGCGTGCAACCCGTGCAGATCAACGTCGCGATGACCGCGTATCTGCTGACGGTCGCGGTGTTGATCCCGGCCAGCGGCTGGCTGTCCGACCGGTTCGGTGCGCGGGCCGTCTTCGCCTTCGCGATCTGCGTGTTCACGGTGGCCTCGGTGGGGTGCGCGGTGGCGCCCACGCTGGGTGTGCTGACGGCGGCCCGGGTGGTTCAGGGGGTCGGCGGGGCGATGATGGTGCCGGTCGGCCGGCTGGTCGTGCTCCGCAGCACGGACAAGTCCGAGCTGATCAAGGCGATCGCGTACCTCACCTGGCCCGCCCTGGTCGCTCCGGTGCTGGCGCCGCCGTTGGGCGGCCTGCTGTCCGAGTTCGCGTCCTGGCGGTGGATCTTCCTGATCAACGTCCCGCTCGGCGTCATCGGCCTGGTCCTGGCGCTCCGGCTGGTGCCCGACGTGCGGGCCACCGAGCGGCGACGGCTGGACTGGCGCGGCTTCCTGCTCACCGCCGTCGGCGTGGCCGCCCTGGTGATCGGCCTCGAGCAGATCGGCACCGGGCAGCTGAACTGGGCGTTCATCTCGATCGCGCTGGGTACCGCGCTGCTCGTCCTGGCGGTGGACGTCGGCTACCTGCTGCATTCCCGCCACCCCCTGCTGGACCTGCGCACGCTGAAGATTCACAGCCTGCGGGCCGCGGTGGCCGGGGGGACCGTGTTCCGGCTGGTGATCAGCGCGATCCCGTTCCTGCTGCCGCTGTTCTTCCAGATCGGCTTCGGCTGGTCGGCCGCTCAGGCCGGCGGCATCGTCATCGCCCTGTTCGCCGGCAATCTCGGGATCAAGCCGCTGACCACCCCGCTGATGCGGACCCTGGGCATCCGGACCGTCCTGCTGATCGCCCTGGGGATGTCGATCGCCTGCCTGGTGGCGATGGGGTTCCTGCAGACGACGACGCCTTTGACGGTCATCATCATCGTGCTCGCGGTCAGCGGCGTCTTCCGCTCGGTGGGCTTCTCCGCCTACAACAGCGTGGCCTTCTCCGATGTGCCGCCCGACCGGATGGGCCACGCGAACACCCTGCACGCCACCCTGCAGGAACTCGGGGCGGGCCTGGGCATCGCGGTCGGCGCGTTGCTGGTGCGCCTCGGCGACCCGGTCGGGGAGGCGCTCGGGCTGGCCGGCGACGCGGGCACTCCCTACCGGGTCGCGTTCGTGCTGCTCGGGGTGATCATGCTGGTGCCGCTGGTCGAGGCGGTGCTGATGCCGGCCTCCGCCGGTGGTGCGGTCACCGGGCGGCGATGAAATGGGGATCGGCCGGTACCCAGTCACGAGTCGGCTTGCCGGGCATCGAGGAGGTGCATTGCACTGTGCCGCGCCGCGCGCCGGTCGAAGGTCTCCGTGTGATCGCAGCCTGCGGCTCGGCCGAGTTCAGCGATGAAGCCGTCCGCGAAGTCCAGTCCACTGCGGCTGGCCATCAAGCCGCCCGCACGATCTCATCTCGGTCGAGGCGGAGTTCGCGTGCGTCCAGCAGACCATCGAGCACCTCGACGCAACCGGCGACGGCCACCTTGTAGGCACGACGCAGGACCCAGTAGACCTCGACAACGGTCACCAGGCTGAGGTAGCCCGGGTCGGTTTCGGTCAGCTCGTCGATCAGCGCTGACGCGATCCGTGACTGGTCGGGCTCGTCCTGGACGAGATAGCGGACGACGACGTTGGTATCGGCCCGATCACCGGGCATCCGCCGTCGCGCCGGCCGCAATGGCATCGTTCATCTGATCGATGCTGACCGGCTGGGGCGGCCGCCGCACGACCCCCTTCAGGTCTTTGATCGACGCGGCCTGAAGGTGGATCTCGTACCCGCCGGTCGCGGTGCGGACAAAGGCGAGCCGCGACCCGGGCCGCAGGCCGAGTTCGGCTCGCACCTCCGCAGGGATGGTGACTTGACCCTTGCTGGTGACCGTCGCGGACGCCATGACACCCTCCTTACCACGGTAAGGAAAGGGTACATCGTATTGCCGGGCGATCACCCTGCCGAGCAACACTCCGAGCATGGTGTACCCCGTCAAGGTCGGCAAGCCGAAGTGGATCTTGAACAGGGCACCGTGGTCTCTCGATCACGACTGCCTGCGAAGGTGATCGATCGTCCCCGCTCGTGCGGGGCCGTTGACCGACATCCACACCAGCAGTTCAAGAAAGCTGCTCTTGTGGATCTGGGCAAGACGGCCACGGTGGTGTCGTGGCCGACCCGGTGGGCCTTGAGGCGCTGCCGACGATCCGCGCCAGCACCCGCTCGACCAGCCGTGGCGGTGAGTGAGCCAACTTCGGTGGGGGTGGGATCGCTCAGGTGGACGTCCGGCGGGCTGCCATAGCGAAGACGCCGGCCAGGTACAGGTCGATCCCGTTGGCGTAGTACGACTCCGGGTCGTCGCATTCGAACATGGCGTCCGCGCATTCGACCAGCTGCGGGAACCGGCCGGGGGGCAGGCCGGCCAGCATGGCGCGCTTGCGATCGCGCATCGCCTGCCGATCCTGTTCGGGCACGTCGATCTCGGCGCCCGGTGCGCCGACCACCAGCATGATCACCGACTGCAGGGCGGCCCGGGACAGATCCGCCCGTCGTTGCCGGTCGAAGCCGGCGTCGGCGAGGATGGCCAGCGCCTGTTCGGCGAGCTGCTGACCCGGCGGGCTGTGCAGGATGCGGGCCTGCGCGAGTTGGGTGCTGCCCGGGTGCCGGGCGAGCGCGGCGACCAGGTTGTTCAGCAGCGGTCGGAGCCGCTCCAGGCCGCCGTCGGCGGGCGGTGGCGCAATCTCGACGACGTCCAGCACCCGGTCGCCCATGGCCGCCAGCAGCTCGTCCTTGTTCTTCACGTGCCAGTACAGGGCCATCGGGGTGACGTCGAAATCCTGTGCGATCCGGCGGATGGAGACCGCCGCGATCCCCTCCCGATCGGCCACGTCGAGAGCGCGGTCGACCACCGCCTCCCGGGACAGCGCCGGACTCGCAGCGGCTTTCGGTGACGAACGGGTCGCGGTCCGGGAATTCGTCGGCGGAACCATGTTGACAACTCTACACCGTAAAGCGTTAGCTATACGGCGTAGATGTACGACGTAAAGGAGGAGGGCGGATGTCCCGACCGAGGTTGACGTTGCTGGCGGTGGCGCTGGCGACGTTCATGAGCTACCTGGACAACAACATCGTCAATGTCGCCATCCCGGCGATCGAGCGCGACCTGCACCTGACGACGTCGGGGCTGGAGTGGATCGTCAGCTCGTACATCCTGGTGTTCGCCAGCCTGCTGCTGGCCGGCGGCCGTCTGGCCGACGTGTGGGGCCGCAAGCGGGTGTTTCTGATCGGTCTGGCGATCTTCACCGCGGCCTCGTTGGCGGCCGGATTCGCCGGCACGGTCGACGTCTTGGTGGTCAGCCGGGCGGTGCAGGGGCTGGGTGCCGCCCTGCTCACCCCGACGACCCTGGCGATCATCTCCGCCACCTTCACCGAGGGTCGTCAGCGGGCCGCCGCGGTCGGCCTCTGGAGCGCGGTCGGCGCGTTGGCGCTGGCCGTCGGGCCGCTGCTGGGCGGCCTGTTGTCGGAGTACCTGAGCTGGGGGTGGATCTTCCTGATCAACGTGCCGGTCGGCATCGGGACGTTCGTGCTGGCCGCCACCGTGATCACCGAGTCGCGCAACACCGACTCGCCACGCCGGTTCGATGTGCCGGGCGTCCTCACCTCGGCAGTTGCCCTGTTCGCGTTGACGTTCGCGCTGATCGAAGGCCACGACCGCGGCTGGACGTCCCCGCTCATCCTGGGCTGCTTCGCGCTGGCGGCCGGGCTGGGTGCGTTGTTCGTCCTGCTCGAACGGCGCACCCGGGAGCCGATGGTCCCGATGTCGCTGTTCCGGGAGCGGGTTTTCACCGGCGGCGTGGTTGCCCTGATGATGTGGGCCTTCGGGCTGTTCGGGATCTACTTCTTCACCTCGCTGTACCTGCAAGGCGTGCTCGGCTTCTCGCCGACCGAGGCCGGCGCCGCGTTCGTCCCGATGGCGCTGCTGATGGCCGCGAGTGCCGTGGTCTCCGAGCGGGTGTCGCACCGCGTGGGCGCCGGCCTGGTGGTGCCGGTGGCCATGTTCATGATGGCCGGGGGCATCGCCTCGGTCAGCCTGCTCGGCGCCGACGCCGACTTCCTGCAGCTGATGCCCGCGTTCGCGGTGATCGGGATCGGCGGCGGGCTGACCGTCCCGTTGACGGCCCGCGTGCTGGACGCGATGCCGCGGGGCGAGGCCGGGGTCGCCTCCGGCATCTTCAACGCCACCCGCGAGGTGGCCGGGCTCCTGGGCATCACGGTGATCGGCGCCGTGCTCACCGCTCGGCAGGCGACCCTGCTCGGGGCGGGCGAAACACCGACCGACGCGTTTCTCGGCGGCTACCGGACGGGCCTGCTGTTGGCCGCCGCGCTGGTTGCCGCCGGTGGGGTGGCCGCGTTCGTGGGGCTGCGCCGGGTGAGCAGTCGCGGCGCGGACGCCGAGGACGCGCGGGAGCCGGCGGTGCTGGCGGGCTGACGCGCCGCGCCGGGCCGGGGCTCACGGCAGGTCCGCCTCGTGCGCGAGCAGCGCGAGCTGGGTGCGGTTGTCCAGGGCCAGCTTGCTCAGGATGCGCGAGACGTGAGCCTTCACCGTGGCGACGCTCATGTGCAGGGCGAGCGCGATCTCGGCGTTCGGCCGTCCCTGGGCGATGGCGGCGAACACCTCGCGTTCCCGGTCGCTCAGCTCGGCGATCGCCGTCCGCGCCCGGTCTCGGGCGCCGGCCTGGCCGGCCACCCGGTCCATCAGCCGCCTGGTGACGGTCGGCGAGAGGATCGGTTCGCCGTCGGCGACTCGGCGGACGGCGTCCGCGATGGCCGCCGGGGGCGAGTCCTTGACCAGGAACCCGCTCGCCCCCGCGTGCAGCGCCCGCAGGATGTTCTCGTCGGTGTCGAACGTGGTCAGCACGATGACCTGCGGTGGATGGGGCCGGGCCCGCAGCCGCCGGGTGGCGGTGATGCCGTTGACGCGCGGCATCCGGATGTCCATCAGCACCACGTCCGGCGCGCAGGTGTCCACCGAGCCCGGCACCTGGTCACCGTCGGACGCCTCGCCGACCACCGCGATCCCGGCGGCCCCGTCCAGCATCATCACCAGGCCCGCCCGCACCATCGCGTCGTCGTCGACGAGCAGCACCCGAATCGGCCGGATCATCCGGGCCAGGGTAGCCGCGCGGCGAGCCGGAACCGTCCGGTCGCGGTCGGGGAGGTGTCCAGGGTGCCGCCGGCCAGCGCGAC
>DATDBV010000695.1:0-3516 GCA_036524715.1 Nakamurella sp.
CGGAAGCTCGCCGAACACGGTCTGCACGGTGCCGGACCCGGCTTCGACGAACACGCACTCGTCGCCGATCGCGTTGCGGTACAACGGACTCGGCTCGCCGCCCACCGCGTAGGAGATCCGCACGTCACCGTTGCCCAGCACCAACCGGCGGCCGGTGACGAGATCGACGTCGCCGGCGGTTTCAGCCGGGAACAGGTCGTGCAGCTTCAGGTGCCGCGGCAGCAGCGGGTGGTTGGGGACGGTCGACAGGTCGGGAATCTCCCAGATTCGGGCATCGACCATCGCCGACGGCATGCCCCGGTGGTAGAGCAGCGACGAGTCGGAGGAGAAGCCCTCCTCCCCCATCAGCTCCTCACGCAGCAGGTTGCCGTCCTCGTCCCGGAATTGGGTGTGCCGCTTGGGCGGGACGTCACCGACTCGTCGATAGTGGGCCATCGCTGCTCCTCGGGTATGGGACGTCGTCGATCGATCCTGCTCCTGCGTCGCCGGCTCGACCAGCGCCCGTCCTGCTGTGTTGAGTAGCGTTCTCGGGCGACTATCGTTCCGCTGTGGGTTCGTGGGTGCCCGGCGCCGCCGGATCGGGCTTCGACGCCGACCACCTGCCGTACGGGGTGTTCGACGGCGGCCGGGTCGGGGTGCGGATCGGTGAGTACGTGCTGGATCTGGCCGCCGTCGTGGACGACCCCGATGTGGCCGCCCTGCTGGCGGCCGGGTCGCTCGATCCGCTGCTGGCCGCCGGGCCCGCCGCCTGGGCCGGGGTCCGCGACCTGGCGGAGGCGGCGGTGATCGATTCGGGTCGCCGTGCCGCGGTGGAGCCGCACCTGCATCCGATCGCCGCGGTGCGGACACGGATGCCGTTCACGGTGGCCGACTACGTCGACTTCTACGCCAGCGAATGGCATGCCACCGCGGTCGGTCGGATGTTCCGGCCGGACACGGATCCGTTGCCGCCCAACTGGAAGCACCTGCCGATCGGCTATCACGGCCGCGCCGGCAGCGTGGTCGTCTCGGGCACACCGATCGTGCGCCCGGGTGGGCAGACCCGCGCGCCCGGGTCCGTGCCGCTGTTCGGGCCGACGCAGAAGCTGGACCTGGAGGCCGAGGTCGCGTTCGTGGTCGGCGTCGGCGCCGAACTCGGCATGCCCGTGCCGGCCGCGGCGTTCGCCCGGCACGTGTTCGGCGTCTGCCTGCTCAACGACTGGAGCGCCCGCGACATCCAGGCCTGGGAGTACCGGCCGCTCGGACCGTTCCTCGGCAAGTCCTTCGCGACCTCGGTCTCGCCCTGGGTCACCCCGCTGACCGCGCTGGCCGCCGCGCGCGTCGACCCGCCGCCCCGCACCCACCGCCTGCTGCCGTACCTGGCCGACGGCGCCGGACTGCCGTGGGGGCTGGACCTGGTCCTGTCCGTCGCGGTGAACGGAACCGTGGTCAGCCGGCCACCTTTCGCCGCCATGTACTGGACCGGGCCACAGTTGCTGGCCCACCTGACCAGCAACGGGGCGAGCCTGCGGCCCGGCGATCTGTTCGCCTCCGGCACGGTGTCCGGCCCGGCCCCGGACCAGGCCGGGTCGCTGCTGGAGCTGTCGGTCGACGGCACCCGCCCGGTCCCGCTGGCCGACGGGTCGAGCCGCACGTTCCTGGCCGACGGCGACACCGTCACCATCGCCGCGACGGCGCCGTCGACCGGCGGGGGCCGGCTGACGCTGGGCGAGGTGACCGGAGCCGTCCTGCCGGCGCTGCCCTGACTGCGAACCCGAGCCGCGCGCGGTACCGCGCCGGCCGCCGAGCCCGCGCGGTGGCCCGCCCAGGGCGTCGGCGCAGCCGCTCACAGGTTCCCGCGGGCCGCCTGCTCCCGCTCGATCGACTCGAACAGCGCCTTGAAATTGCCCTTGCCGAAGCCGAGCGACCCGTGCCGCTCGATGATCTCGAAGAAGATCGTCGGCCGGTCGCCCAGCGGCCTGGTGAAGATCTGCAGCAGGTAACCGTCCTCGTCCCGGTCGACCAGGATGCGTCGCCGCTTCAGCTCCGCCACCGGCACCCGCACCGACCCGATCCGGGCGGCGAGTTCCGGGTCGTCGTAATAGGCATCCGGGGTGTCCAGGAACTGCACGCCGCGTTCCCGGAGGGTGTCGACCGTGGTCAGGATGTCGCCGGTGGCCAGGGCGAGGTGCTGGCAGCCCGGTCCGGCGTGGAACTCCAGGTACTCGTCGATCTGCGACTTTCGCTTGCCGACGGCCGGCTCGTTGAGCGGGAACTTGACCCGGTGGTTGCCGTTCGCCACCACCTTGCTCATCAGCGCCGAGTACTCGGTGGCGATGTCGTCGCCGACGAACTCGGCCATGTTCTCGAAACCCATGACCCGGTTGTAGAACTCGACCCACTCGTTCATCCGGCCGAGCTCGACGTTGCCGACGGCATGATCCAGGGCCTGGAACAGCCGCCTCGGCGCGGTGGGCGGCCGGACCAGGGTGGTCGTGGTGGCGCGGAAGCCGGGAAGATAGGGGCCGGTGTACCGGCTCCGGTCGATCAGGGTGTGCCGGACGTGCCCGTAGGTCGCCAGGGCCGCACTGCGCACGGTGCCGTGCTCGTCGGACTCGTCGTGCGGCTCGACCAGGATCCGGGCACCCTGCCCGCGGGCCTGGCGGATGCACCGGTCGACGTCGGCGACCTCCATGGCCAGGTCGATGACGCCGTCGCCGTGCTCGCGGTGCACGTCCAGCAGCGGGCTGTCCGGGGCGACCCCGCCGGTCAACACGAACCGTGCCGAACCCGACTTGAGCACGTAGGCGACGTCACCGCGATGACCGGTCTCCGGGCCCCGGTGGGCGACCAGCTCCATGCCCCAGACCGTCTGGAAGTACTGCGCGGACTGGGTGGCGTTGCCGCAGACGAACACCACCGCGTCCATGCCGACCACCGGGAACGGGTCCACGGTGCAGTCGTGCTCGACGAGGCCGACCAGGTCGCGAAGGGCGGCGTCGGTGGGCTCGGTGGGCTCGGTGGGCTCGTCATCGGGAGTTCGGGCGAGGTGCGCACCGGTGGTCATGGTCATCGAAGAATCCGCCTTCGCGTCGTTGCGAGGATGTCGGACCAGGATGGGCGCGCGTGCCCGCCTTCGGCAATACTGGAGTCGAATGGGCAGCATCGTGCGCAATCTGCTGAGTCAGCTCGGTAGCTGACTGCGCACTTTGTTCAATAGGAAAGAGTGCCGATGACGATCGACCGGCTCGACGCCGACATCCTGGAAGTGTTCACGGCCGAGCCCCGGATCGGGGTGCTGGAGGCCGCCCGGCGGGTTGGCGCCGCTCGCAACACCGTCCAGGCCCGGCTGGACCGGATGCAGCGCACCGGGGTGATCGCGTCCCTGGCGCCGACCGTCGATCCGGCCGCGCTCGGGTTTGCGGTGACCGCGTTCGTCACCGTCGAAATCGCCCAGGGCCGGGGCCGGCGGGACGTCGTCGACCACCTCTCCTCGATTCCCGAGGTGATCGAGGTGCACACCATCACCGGCGCCGC
>DATDBV010000696.1:0-3188 GCA_036524715.1 Nakamurella sp.
CGATGATGGCGAGCCGGTGTCCGACCTGAACGGTTGCCCGCCTGGCATGCCGTCGGAACAGCATCCGGTGCACGCTGACCGGCGCGATCAGGAACGCGGTGGAAGTCACCGATAGGGCCATGGTGATCAGATAGGTGGTCCTCTCGAAATCGTTCAGATCGGTGAAGCGGGACTGAAAAGGAAGAGTCAGCAGGAACCCGGTCAGCAGCTGGACACCCGTCTGGCTGACCCGAAGCTCCTGCAGCAGGTCGTTCCAGTTCCGGTCCAGTTGTTCCAGCGGGGTCTCGTGGCGTTCCTTGCGGGCCTCGTCGCCCTGGTCGGTGGATTCATTCACCCTACAAGTGTCAGGTCACCAAGAGCCGAGCGCACGAATTCGATCGCCGTCGCTTGGATCGGACACCCAGCGGGAACATGACGTGGCGACGCGGTTCGCCCGAACTCGGCGGTCGTGAACGGAGTGGGACGGTGCCCGGTTGAGACGCACGCATCGCGGGCAACCCGGATTCACCCGGCGCGAGCGCGGTCGTGGGTGGTCCCATTACCCTGCAGGCGGTGGGTACCGACGCCAAGGGCCGCCGCCAATACCCCTATCACCCTGCGTGGCAGGACGGCCGGGATCGGGTCAAGCACCGACGGGTGCTGCAATTCGGCGCCGCCCCGCCGAAGGCGAGCGTGCAGGCCAACGGCTCCTACGGGTTTGTCGATGCTGTTGCGCAGCCACGTACGCCGACACAACGGGGTGCTCTCTTCGAGTACACCGCCAAGTCGGGCCTGACCAGGGTCGAACGGATCGATGACGAGCTGCTGGTCGATGCCGTAACCCGCCGAGCCGCCCGTTCGCGGCCAACGCGGCCCGAGCCGCGTTCCATCCGCAGGCGCCGTGCACGCCACCGCCGGGATGCGCGGCGGCGCTGGCCAGAAACAGTCCCGGAATGTGTGTCTCGGGTCGGCCCAAACCGGGGATCGGCCGCAGCACGAGCTGCTGATGCACCGCGGCGGTGCCACCGTTGGTGGCCCCGCCGACCAGGTTCGCGTCGCAGGCGTGCAGGTCGGCGGGGGTCTGCACGTGCCGGGCCAGCACCGGGTGGGTGAACCCGGGCGCATACCGTTCGATGCAGTCCTCGACGGCGATCACCTGCGGGTCCAGCGCCTCGGGCGTGGCGTCGGGCGGGATGTGCGTGTAGGCCCAGGCCGATTCGGTGCCGGCGGGGGATCGGGTCGGGTCGGCCGTCGTCACCTGACCGATCAGCATGAACGGTTGTGCGGGCACCTGGCCGACGGCCGGGTCGGCGGCGAAGTCGACGAACCCGTCGACATCAACGCCAAGGTGCACGGTCCCGGCGCCGCGCGCGTCCGGTGCGGTCCACGGGATCGGTGACCGGAGCGCCCAGTTCACCTTGAGGGTGCCATGGTCCCATTGGAATCGGTCGATCGCCCGCATCAGTCCGGGCGGTCGATGACGCTCGCCCACCAGTTCGGTGTAGAGGGCCGGTGCCGCAACGTCGGCGAGCACCCCGCGACGCGCGACGATGGTCGAACCGTCCGCGGCGACCACCCCGGTCGCCCGACCCTGGGTGATCCGGATCGAGGCGATCGGCATGCCGGTCCGGACGGTCCCGCCCGCCGCGATCAGCCGGGCGACCAATGCGTCCGCGAGTCGCCCGGCGCCTCCCTCCGGGACCGGGAAGCCCACGTCCTGTCCGAGCATCGACAGGAGCCAGCCGTACAGCCCGCTGCCAGCGGCGACCGGTGGAATGTCCCTGTGCAGGGCGTTGCCGGTGAGCAGCAGCGCGCCGCCGGCGGCGGCGAACGACTCCTGGGCCAGGCGCCGCACCGGCAGGGCGGCCAGGCGGGCGAGGTCGAGCATGCCGGCCGTGCCCACCCGACGCAGCATCCGGGCCAGCGGGCCGACCGGTGGGAATGGCGTGAACAACGCGTCCAACAGCGGGCCACGGATCCGGTGCCAGTCGGCGACCATGGCGATGCAGGCGGCGCCGTCGCCCGCGGCGAACCCGTCGAGGTTCGCGGCGGTCCGATCGAGGTCGGTGGGCAGCACGGCGCAGAACCGTCGGGCAGCGGGTGGGAGAGCACGTCGGGGGCGTGCACCCACCGCAAACCGTGTGACTGCAGGTCGAGATCGCCGATCACCGGCGACGCCGCCGCCAGCGGGTAGAAGGCGCTGAACAGGTCGGTGCGGAAGCCGGGCGCGGTGACCTGCGCTGCGCACCGCACCGCCGACCTCACCCTGCGCCTCGACCAGCAGAACCTCGCAGCCGGCCCGGTATCCGTGATCGGATCCTGGCATCGGAGATCGTCGTCGTCGCCACCCCGACCTGGATGGGTCATCACAGCAGTGTCTGTCAACGGGTGCTCGAGCGCCTCTATGCAGAGTTGTCCGAAACCGACAGCGAGGGAAGGCTCCTGACCTTCGGCAAGGTCGCGGTGGTGGTGGTCGTCGGCAACGAGGACGGCGCTCACAAGATTTCCGCCGATCTGTTCCAGGCACTCAACGATGTCGGATTCACCATCGCCGCGCAGGGCGTGACCTACCGGAACGGCCCCGCCATGCAGACGACCGACTACCAGGACCTGTCCGAGACCCCGAAGGAGACCGCGTCGGCGACCCGCGCCGCCGCGGCCAACGCCGTCCATTTGGCCTCGTTGCTGCGTTCCGCGCCATACCCGGCCCCATCCGGAGGGGCCATACCCCGGGGGTCGTCCGTTTGGCCGGGAACCCGCGAGGGCACAGGGCCTGTCATGGAACGGACCGTGCAGGGCGCCTCGGTGATCGAGCGGCCATCCGGGCTGAGCACACACGCCGACGGCATCGCCGGTGACGCCGGTCGCGCGCTCGCACTGGCGCGGGACATCGGGCGGGAGATGCCGCTGCCGGGAACGGGCCGTACCGGCCGGCGGTGGACGCAACTGCGGGAGATCGGCGCCGCCGACCTCACTGCCGCCCGGGTGGTCGAGGCGCACGCCGATGCACTGGCCATTCTGGCCGAGGCGCGGGACGCCGGGTTCGAGGTTCGGACCGGGGCCGACGACGACGTGTGGGGTGTGTTCGCCGCCGAAGGTCCGGGCGTGCGGGTGGAGGCGAGCCCGGCCGCGGGCCGCTGGGTGCTGCACGGCACCAAACCGTGGTGCTCGCTGGCCGACCGGCTGGACCGGGCGCTGATCACCGCCCA
>DATDBV010000697.1:0-9005 GCA_036524715.1 Nakamurella sp.
TGGTGGACCGAGCCCTGGCGGCCGGCGGGACCGCGCCGCGGGGACCGCAGGACGAGGGCTTCATGTACCAGCGCAGCTTCACCGATCCCGACGGCCACCTGTTCGAGATCCTCTGGATGGACCCGGACGCGCAGCCTCCGGCGTGAGGTCAGAAGTCCCCGACCGGATCGGCTGGGCCGTCGACCTGCTGGACCCGCAGCCGCATCACCGGGTGTTGGAGATCGGCTGCGGTCCAGGGGTCGCGGCCGGCGTCATCGCGGATCGGCTGGCCAACGGGCACCTGCTCGCCATCGACCGGTCGCCCACCGCGATCGATCGGGCCACCCGCCGCAACCGACGCCACATCGACTCCGGGCGGACCGAGTTCCGCCGTACCGAACTGGCACACCTGGCGAAAAGCGGGCCGTTCGACGCTGTGGTCGCAATGAACGTCAATCTCTTCTGGACCGGCCCGGCCGAGCCGGAATGGCGGGTGCTCGACGCCGTGCTGGCCCGCCCCGGCATGCTCCTGCTGACCTACGGCTACGGTTCGAACGGGCCCTCCGGCCGGACGGCGGATGTCGAATCCGGAATCACCGCCGCGCTGCATCGCCACGGGTACGCGACGACCACGGCCACCGCTGACGGGTCGTGGGCGATCGCCGGGCGCAGGTGACCCCTTTCAGGTTGCCGGGCTCGGCCGGACGGCGGACCGATCCCGGATCAGCAACCCGAACGCCAGGGCCAGCGGCAACATCAACACCCCGTACACCGCGGCGGGCAGGGACAGCTCCTGCGAGTCGAGCACCGTCTGCGCCACCACGATGGCCAAGGTCGCGTTGTGGATGCCGATCTCGAACGAGGTGGCGATCGCCTGCCGGTGCGGGGCACCGAACAGGCGCGGGACGAAGAACCCGACGCTGAGGCTGATCAGGCAGAAAACCACCGCGATACCGGCGAGCCGGCCGAATTCGGATGCGAGCAGGTCCCAGTTGGCGGCGATCGCGCCGATCAGCACGAGCACCAGGATGACCAGCGAGGCGACCCGCACCGGCCGTGCCATCCGGTCGGCCCAGGCCGGGCGCCAAGCACGGATCAGCATGCCGACCACCACCGGCACCAGCACGATGATGAACACGTCCAGCGCGGTGTCGAACTGGGTGCCCATCCGGTCGGTTGCCGCCCCGAAGTAGTTCACGGACAGGTTCACCACGATCGGCAGGGTGAGCAGGGAGAGCACCGAGTTGACCGCGGTCAGGCTGATGTTGAGCGCCACGTCGCCCCGGAACACGTGGCTGACCAGGTTGGCGGTCGTCCCGCCCGGGGCGGCCGCGAGCAGCATCATCCCGACCGCCAGCTCGGGCGGCAGGGCAAACGCCAGCACCAGCCCGAAACAGATCGCCGGCAGCAGCAGCACCTGGCACACCAGCGCGACGATGCTGACGGTCGGGTGCTTTCCGATCCGTTCGAAGTCCGACCTGGTCAGGCCCAACCCCAGGCCCAACATGATGATGATGAGCGCGACGGGGAGCACGATCGTGGTGAAAACCGAACCCATGCCCGTGAGTCTGCTCCTACCGGTCGGTCGAAACCAGGAAGGACGCGGTCACGACTTGTGTCGGTCGATCCGCGCGGCGGCAGTTGATCCGCGCGCGAGCGGCGGATGGGGTCAGTCGCGCTCGCCCAGGGTCAGTTCCACCCCGCCGGACATGGCCGCCGCGGCGTTGTAGATGAAGGCGGCCACGGTGGCCAGGGCGGTGAACAGCACGATGTTGATCGCCCCGATGATCGCCGTCACGCCGAACACCCGTCCCGCGGTGATCAGGTCGGTCCGGCCGGCCGCCTGGGTATCCGGCGTCGAGATCAGGGTGGAGAAGGTGTCGTTGATCCGTGACCAGACGTCCATCGCGCCCATCGTCAAGTAGAGGATGCCGATCGCGATCATCCACACGAAGAACATCACGATGGCCACGATCAGGCTGATCTTCAGCACCGTCCACGGGTCGACCCGCTTGAGCTGCAGCGAGGCCAGCCGCGGGGGTCGGCGGGGTGCCTTGGCCCGCCGGGCGGCCTCGGATCCGGCCCTCGGCGGTGGCTGCGACGGCCCGCCCGGTCGGTTTCCCACATGCTGCGGGGGGGCCATCGACGAGCCGTCGGGACCGCCCTGGCCCGGTCCTGGCCCGACCGGCGAGCCGGTGGGCGCCGGACCCGGCCCGGCTGGCGAGGTCACGAGGACCCCCCGGCCGCGGGAGAACCGTCGCCGGTCTCCACGTCGTCGGCATTCCGGGCGATGGCCACCAGGCTGTCCCCTTCGGACAGGTTCATCAACCGCACTCCCATGGTCTGTCGTTTCGCCTTGCGCACTTCGCGCGCCTGGGTCCGGATGACCCCGGCGCCGGAGGTGATGGCGTACACCTCGGTGTCCAGATCGACGATGAGGGCGCCCACCAGCTTGCCACGCCGGCGGTCGTACTGAATCGTCAAGACGCCCTTCCCGCCACGGCCCTGCACCGGATACTCGTCGATGTCGGTGCGCTTTGCGTAGCCGCGTTCGGTGGCGACCAGCACCTGCGCCCCTTCATAGACGACCGACATGGACAGAAGTTCATCGCCGGCGTTGAACCGCATGCCCAGCACCCCCGAGGTGGCCCGGCCCATGGGGCGCAGCGCCTCGTCGGTGGCGTGGAACCGGATGGACTGCCCCTCCGCGGAGATCAGGAGCAGGTCGGCGCCGGCGTCGCAGAGCACCGCGCCGACCAGTTCGTCGTCGTCGCGCAGGTTGATCGCCACGATTCCGCCGGCCCGATTCGAATCGAAAGCCGACAAATCGCTCTTCTTGACCAGACCGCCCTGCGTGGCCAATACCAGGTACGGCGCCGCCTGGTAGTGGGGGATCTGGATGACCTCGGCGATCTTCTCGTCCGGCTGGAAGGCCAGCAGGTTGGCCACGTGTTGCCCGCGGGCGTTCCGGTTCGCCTCCGGCAGCTCGTACGCCTTGGCCCGATACACCCGCCCCTTGTTGGTGAAGAACAGGATCCAGTCGTGCGTCGAGCACACGAAGAAGTGCGCGACGATGTCGTCCTGCTTGAGCGTCGCGCCCTGCACGCCCTTGCCGCCGCGCCGCTGCGCCCGGTACAGGTCGGTCTTGGTGCGTTTGGCGTAGCCGGTGCGCGTGATGGTCACCACCACGTCCTCGACGGCGATCAGGTCCTCGACGCTGACGTCGCCGTCGTACGGGATCAGCCTCGTCCGCCGGTCGTCGCCGTGCTTCTCGACCGCGGCGTTGAGCTCGTCCCGGATGATCGCCCGCTGCCGTTCCGGCTTGGCCAGGATGTCGCGCAGGTCGGCGATGACCCGCTCGAGCTCGGCCAACTCGTCGATGATGCGCTGCCGTTCCAGGGCGGCCAGCCGCCGCAGCTGCATGTCCAGGATGGCGGTGGCCTGGATCTCGTCGACGTCCAGCAACTCCATCAGGCCGGCCTTGGACTCCTCGGCCGATGGCGATCGCCGGATCAGCGCGATGACCTCGTCGAGCATGTCCAGCGCCTTGACCAGGCCACGCAGGATGTGGGCGCGTTCCTCGGCCTTGTCCAGCCGGTACTGGGTGCGCCGGACGATGACCTCGATCTGGTGCGCCACGTAGAGGCTGATCATCTGGTCCAGCCGCAGGGTGCGGGGCACTCCGTCGACGATGGCCAGCATGTTGGCGCCGAACGAAGTCTGCAGCGACGTGTGCTTGAACAGGTTGGCCAGCACCACCTTGGCCACCGCGTCCCGCTTGAGGGTGATGACGATGCGCATGCCGATCCGGTCGGACGACTCGTCCGCGATGTCCGCGATGCCGGCGATCTTCGCGTCCTTGTGTAGCTGCGCGATCGCCTCGACCAGGTTGTCCGGGTTGACCTGGTAGGGCAGTTCGGTGACGACCAGGATCGTGCGGCCCTTGGCGTCCTCCTCGATGGCCACCACCGCGCGCATCCGGATCGAACCGCGGCCGGTGCGGTAGGCGTCGGCGATGCCGTCCTTGCCGACGATCAGGGCGCTCGTCGGGAAGTCGGGGCCCTGGATCCGGGCCATCGACGCGTCGAGCAGTTCCTCCGGACTGGCCTCGGGGTTCTCCAACGCCCAGATCACGGCGGAGGCGACCTCCCGCAGGTTGTGCGGGGGGATGTTGGTGGCCATGCCGACCGCGATGCCGGACGAACCGTTGACCAGCAGGTTCGGAATGCGGGAGGGCAGGACGGTCGGTTCGGTGGTCTTGTTGTCGTAGTTGGGCACCATGTCGACGGTCTTCTCGCCGATGCCGTCGAGCATGAGCATCGCCAGCTGGGTCAGCCGGCACTCGGTGTACCGCATGGCCGCGGGTGGGTCGTTGCCCATCGACCCGAAATTGCCCTGACCGTCGATCATCGGGTACCGCAGCGACCACGGCTGGGCCATGCGAACTACGGTGTCGTAGATCGGCGAGTCGCCGTGCGGGTGGTAGTTGCCCATGACGTCGCCGACCACCCGGGACGACTTGACAGTCGACCGGTCCGGCCGGAATCCGGAGTCGTACATGCCGTAGAGCACCCGGCGGTGCACCGGCTTGAGTCCGTCCCGGACGTCCGGCAGCGCGCGGGACACGATCACGCTCATCGCATAGTCGATGAACGAACGCTGCATCTCCTGCTGGATATCGACAGGCTCCGTGCGATCGTGTTCGCCTGAGTTGGGTCCTGTCACGTGCGACCTCCGAATATCACGAAACCGTCACGCTGACGGGGGACATATCCACATGTGGATAATTGCTGTGCATAGCTTCGCGGTGTCGATTCTTCCGCTCGGCAAGCATCGCTATTGGGGCCGGACGGTGTGGTGCAGCTCTCACCGGATGTGACGCCGCTCGCACGCCGTTCACGTATTCGACACACCGCCATCCCATGCAATTCACAGGTCGAGGAACCGCACGTCCTTGGCGTTCCGGGTGATGAACGCCCGCCGCGCCTCGACATCCTCGCCCATCAGCACCGAGAAAAGCTCGTCGGCGGTGGCCGCGTCCTCCAGCGTCACCTGGAGCAGCAACCGGTTGGCCGGATCCATGGTGGTCTCCCACAGCTCCTTGGCATTCATCTCGCCGAGGCCCTTGTAGCGCTGCACGCCCTCGTCCTTGAGCATCCGTCGGCCGGCCCGCTCGCCCTCCGCGATCAACCCGTCCCGCTCCCGATCGGAGTAGGCGAACTCGTGCGCACCCTTGCTCCACTTGATCTTGTACAACGGCGGTTGGGCCAGGTAGACGTGACCGGCCTCGACCAGCGGGCGCATGAACCGGAACAGCAGGGTGAGCAGCAGGGTGCGGATGTGCTGGCCGTCGACGTCGGCGTCGGCCATCAACACGATCTTGTGGTAGCGCAGCTTGGCCAGGTCGAAGTCGTCGTGGATGCCGGTGCCCAGCGCGGTGATCAGCGACTGCACTTCGGTGTTGCGCAGCACCCGGTCGATCCGGGCCTTCTCCACGTTGATGATCTTTCCGCGGATCGGCAGGATCGCCTGGAACATCGAGTCCCGGCCGGACTTGGCCGATCCACCGGCCGAGTCGCCCTCCACGATGTAGAGCTCCGAGCGGCTCGGGTCGGTTGACCGGCAGTCGGCGAGTTTGCCGGGCAGGCCGCCGATCTCGAGCGCACCCTTGCGCCGCACCAGGTCTCGTGCCTTCCGCGCGGCGGCCCGGGCCTGAGCCGAGGAGACCGCCTTGCTGATGATGGTTTTCGCCTCGCTGGGATTGCGCTCGAACCAGTCGGCAATCCACTCGTTACAGGCCTTCTGCACGAACGACTTCGCCTCGGTGTTGCCCAGCTTTCCCTTCGTCTGGCCCTCGAACTGCGGCTCCCGCAGCCGGATCGAAATGATCGCGGCCAGACCCTCGCGGACGTCTTCGCCGGAGAGCTTGTCGTCCTTTTCCTTGAGCAGCTTCTTGTCGGTGGCGTACTTGTTGACCACGGAGGTCAGCGATGACCGGAAGCCCTCCTCGTGGGTCCCGCCCTCGTGCGTGTTGATGGTGTTGGCGAAGGAATGCACGGACTCGTTGTACGACGAGTTCCACTGCATCGCGACCTCCACCTCCATTGTCTCGCCCTTGGATTCGAAGCCGATGATCGTCGGGTGGATCGGGTCCTTGGTGTGGTTGAGGTGCTTGATGTAGTCGACCAGGCCGCCCGGGTAATGGAATGTCTTCTCCAACGGCTTCCAGGCTTTCGCCGGTTCCGCGGCCACCGGCAGGGCGGTCGACCCGCTCTCGGCCAGTTCGTCGAGTTCGATGTCGGTGCGGCGCTCGTCGCGCAGCGTGATGGTCAGGCCCTTGTTCAGGAAGGCCATCTCCTGAAGCCGGCGGGAGATGGTCTCCAGCTTGAACTCGACCGTCTCGAAGATCGCCTCGTCCGGCCAGAACGTCACCGACGATCCGGTCCGCGAGCTGGCGCCGATCGTCTCCAACGGGCCCGGCTTGGCGTAACGGTAGGACTGCCGGTAGGCCTCGCCATCCCGGTGGATCTCCACGTCCAACCGGGTGGACAGGGCGTTGACCACCGAGACACCGACCCCATGCAGGCCACCGGACACCGCGTAGGAGTCGGAGTCGAACTTGCCACCCGCGTGCAGCACGGTCAGCACGACCTCGACGGTCGGCCGCTTCTCCTTGGGGTGCATCTCCACCGGGATGCCACGCCCGTTGTCGATGACGGTGAGCCCGCCGTCCGCCCGCAGGATGACTTCGACCCGATCGGCGTAACCGGCCATCGCCTCGTCGACCGAGTTGTCCACGACCTCCTGGACCAGGTGGTGCAGGCCGCGCTCGCCGGTGGAGCCGATGTACATGCCGGGCCGCTTGCGGACGGCCTCCAGGCCCTCCAACACGGTGATCGAGGACGCGCCGTATTCGCTCTTCTTCGTCGTCACGGATCTACCCGTTGCTCCTGTGCTCGCTCGTTGCCCGGGCACGGGAGGACGGTCGACGTCGATGATCAACCTCCGGACCCGGGGGCGATTTCGTTCGGCCGGCGCATGCGCTCGGGAGGCGCCGCACGCGCCGGGTCCGGGTGCCGGAGTCCGCCGACAACGGTCGGCCGGACCGGATCGAGGAAACCGCTCGATCCGTCAGCGGCGATCTCAGAGCCCTTTGCGGACGAAAGCCTTCTCGAGTCTACCGGTAACTGCGCCGCCAACACGGCAATACCGGCGCCTGTGGATGCCGTGGCGGGTCCGGCGGAACGCGTCGATAGTGACCGGCCGTAGGTCGGCTCGGCGGCGGCCCCTCGACGTGCTCGGGTCGTTCGCCGGCGAGGAACTCGGCGTATCAGCGGTGCGCCTCCCGCCCTCCGAGACCCGGACCCAGTTACATCCCGAACGACACGATGTCCGCAGAACAGACGGACAGGGCCGGCGGAAAGGACCGCAGCGGACGTGAGCCTGGACCTGACCACGCAGTCGACGACCGAGCCGACGCCGTCCGCGGTGCCTTTCCCGACGGCGGCTCCGGTCGCGCAGCGATCGGATTGCCGTGGGCCGGCCCGATCCGCGGCCACCCTGGCGGCGGTCACCCGGGACCTGGATCGGCTCAGCCGGGTGCTCACGCAACCGGTCACCTCGGTGCGCCGTGCGGCGCTGGTCGTGCATGTGGGCTACCTGGTCGACCAGCTCCGGGACGCCGAGCCCGAACTCGCCGACCGGTGCGCCGGCACCCTGTCCCGGTTCCGGCACGAAGCCCGCCGCTGGTCGCGGGAACCCGGGCGTCGCTCGGACCTGCTCGCGGCGACCGAGCACTCGGTCACCGCACTCGCCCCGTCCGTGGCCGGCGGCCGAACACTGCCGGTCGGCCCGGGGGGCGGCTTGCCGACCCGGTTGCTCGATCTGGCGGCGCGCCGGCCGACCACGCTCGCCTACCGCCATTTCTGGCTGCTGGACGGCCTGCCGCCCCAGCAGGCGGAAGCGGTGGCCCGGGAGTTCACCGCCGCGACCCGTTGGGTACTGCGCAACGTGCTCAGCGGCGGCTACAACCGGCGGGCCTATCTGATGTGGATCGGCGGGGGCTCCGGCCCGGCGATCTGACCCGGCATGCTGCACCGGCGGTCAACGGCACCCGCACGGCCCTTGCGCTGATCAGTCAAACCTCCCGATGCCCGAAATGCGCCAAACGCCTACTTTGGACGGGCGCGCCCTGACGTTGCGCTGATCAGTCGAAAACGAGTCGACCCGATATGTCCTATATGGGCTGTTCGGCTCGTTTTCGACCTGATGGGACGGACCCGCCAGGGGCCGGCCCGCCGTTCAGTCGAACCTCCCGATGCCCGAAATGCGCCAAACGGCTACTTCGGAAAAGCGCGCACTTGCTGCACGCTGCGGACGTCGGCGGCGGGGTGTCCAGGACGAGGTTCTTGCCGACGCGGAGCACCGGGTGCAGGTGCCGCGGGAGGAACTGGCCGGGTTCGTGTGGTGGCTGCTGGAGGAGCAGATGGTCGAGCCCTCCGAGGTGGCCAGGGTCATCGAGAAGCCCTGGAGTTTACCGGGACTGGTTGCAGCGTTACCGGGACTGGTTGCCGCGTTACCGGGACTGGTTGCAGCGTTACCGGGACGGTGAGGACCTGGACGACGAACATGGACCGGACGCCGCCAACGAGGACGGCGAGGGCCCAGGCGTGATGGCGGTCCGATCCGATGGCTGAGGAGGCCGGTGATGTGGTCGGCCCGCAGATCATGGGAATGCTGCTGGTGGTAAGACCCCGTCCCGCCGAACCGGCGGCTCCCGCGCCACGACGACCCCCGGTCCGTGCTGCGATCGCGGGGGGGAGTATGCCCGACGCGCGACCGGGGCGACTTGAGTGGATGGTACGGCCGGCCGATGATCGGCCCGGATGATCAGCACTCTCCTCCGGGCAAAGGTGCGGGGTCCGCGGACTGTGGGTCTAGGTGGAGCACCTGTCGATCACGTGGGTCGCCGCAGCGTTGTCGGGCGGACGCGAAAGTCATTGCCGGACCGGGAGTCGGTGCCGCGG
>DATDBV010000698.1:0-21806 GCA_036524715.1 Nakamurella sp.
AGGAACGACCCGACGACGACCAGCAGGTACGTCGAATCGGAATACATGGCGCCGTACAGGAAGAACGAATATGGGTAGAGCAACATCAATGCGACGGCAACGAGTGCGGCCCGCCTCGGCAGGCGGGTCCACACCCAGGCGGCAAAGAGGCACACCGCAGCCATCCCCGCGACGACGGCAATGACGGTCCCCGCGATCTGGTAGTCACCGATCAGCAGGCCAAGAAGGTGGACCAGCACCGGATAGGTGGGAAAGAACGCCACCGTCGACTCACCGTCGGGATTGACGGAGTAGCCCTCCTCGGCGATGCGGTAGTACCAACCGGCATCGAACTTGAACCAGCTGTCCAGCCAGGCCGGCCCGTCCTGGATGTCCGGGAAATCGGGCGGCTGCGCCGCGACGGTGACCGCGATCGTCAGCACGACGCCGACCGCGACGAACGACAGAAGGATCAGAGCGTACGGCGGGCGATCGCCCAGCAGATGCCGTTCCCACCACCGGCCCGATGTACCGGACCGACCCTGATGCGTTGCCCGCCGCGATGCCAATATTCCGGGTCCTTTCGGGTGTGTCGTAGTCGGCTCGATCCGCCGCCCGGGTCGGAAGCGGTTCATGCGACCGGCACCCCTGTGGCGAACACGAAAGTGGCCAGCAGCATGCCGGCACCGAACAGGGCCAGGACGAGTGGCCGCAGCCACCGGTGCCGGGTGCAGGCCAGCACATGCGCGCCCGCCGCGATCACCGGAAAGGCGGCCATGACGTACCGGCCGGTGCCCATGAAGTCCTTGGTGCCGATCAGCGGGATGGCCAGCACCACCACGGTGTACGCCAGATACCCCCAACCGAACAGCCGCCACACCCGCCTCAACAACGCGAGAGCCAGCAACCCCATGATCGCCTGCGCGGTGAGCCGGGCGATCAGGTCGGGCGATCGGTAGAGGATCGTGCCGACGTAGTCGAACTTGAACCAGGTTCGTGGACCGCCGCCCTGGTTCCACCCGGGTGCCGCCTGGACGGTGTTGAACGCGAGCGGATCGCCGAACGTCGTCCACAGGTACACGGACCAGCCGGCCAGGCCCAGTCCGGACAGGAGCACGCCGGCCTCCCGCCAACGGACCCTCGGCACCGCCCGGGCCAGCTCCCGCCAGCCCGGACGGCTCGGCCACCACCGGCCGCCAGCCGGCCCGCCCGGCGCCGTTGTCGACGCGGCGATCGGCCTCGCGATCGGCGCGGCGATCGACCGGGCCTCGGCGAGCTGCTCAAGCACCCGCACCACCAGAGCGGCGCCCACCGCCACGCCCACTGGCCGGCCCGCCGTGGCCAGCGCGCCCAGCAACCCCGCCGCCCAATACCGGCGCCGCTCCACCAGCAGCATCGCGCCGATCGCCAGCAGCAGGAACAGCGAGTCGCTGTAGAGGGCGCCGTACAGGAAGAACGAGTACGGGTAGAGCAGCAGCAGGGCGACCGCGGTGATCGCCGCGGAACGGGGCAGCCGCGGCCAGACCCAGTAGGTGAACGCGACCACCGCCGCGGCGCCGGCGGTCAGCGAGACCAGCCACCCGGCGAGCTCGAAGTCGCCCCCCAGGATCAGGCCGACGCCGCGGACCGTCATCGGGTAGGTGGGAAAGAACGCTATCGAGGACTGCTGCCCGGGGTGGTAGGAGTAGCTGCCGGCGGCGATCGACTGGTACCAACCGCCGTCACCGATCAGCCAGGCGTCGATCCACGGTGGGGTCTGCTCCGTCGGGAGGTCCGGTCCACGCCGGTGGCTCCCGAGCAACGCGACGGTGGTGGTGACAATCGCCAGCGCGGCGTAGGCGGCGAGTACCGGAATCAGCGGAGGTCGCGACCACCGGACCGGCGCGTCGCCCGAATCCTGCGGCGCGGCGGGTGCGCTGGACAAGCGGCGCTCACCTCATCCCGATCGGCCGGGGGCCGACCCCCAATCCCGACAAATCCCAGTGTTGATCATGGTGCTCCGTCAGCGACGCACCGACGGAATCGGCGACACGCCGAGCGCAGCCTGGCAGAACCCCATGATCAACATCCACTCGGGTGTTCCCCGACCGGTCACCCGTGCTCGGGCAGCTCCAGCAGCTCGGTGACCAGGGCGGCGATCGGCGAGCGTTCGGACCGGGTCAGGGTGACATGCGCGAACAGCGGGTGCCCCTTGAGCGTCTCGATGACGGCGGCGACGCCGTCGTGCCGGCCGACCCGCAGGTTGTCCCGCTGGGCCACGTCGTGGGTGAGCACCACCCGGGAGTTGGTGCCCAGCCGGGACAGCACGGTCAGCAGCACGTTGCGCTCCAGCGACTGCGCCTCGTCGACGATGACGAACGAGTCGTGCAGCGACCGGCCGCGGATGTGGGTGAGCGGCAGCACCTCGAGCATGCCGCGTTCGATGATCTCGTCGATGACGGCCTGCGAGGCGACCGCGGACAGCGTGTCGAACACCGCCTGCGCCCACGGCTGCATCTTGTCGTTCTCGCTGCCGGGCAGGTAGCCGAGTTCCTGCCCGCCGACCGCGTACAGCGGCCGGAAGACGACCACCTTGCGGTGCGCCCGGCGTTCCATCACCAGCTCCAGGCCCGCGCACAGCGCCAGGGCGGACTTGCCGGTGCCGGCCCGACCGCCCAGCGAGACGATGCCCACCTCGTCGTCCATCAGCAGGTCCAGGGCGATGCGCTGCTCGGCCGACCGGCCGCGCAGGCCGAACGCCTCCCGCTCCCCCCGGACCAGCCGGACCTGCTTGCCGGCGGTGACCCGGCCGAGCGCCGAGCTGGACGGGGCGACCAGCTTGATCCCGGTGCGACAGGGCAGTTCGCGGGCCTCGTCCACGTCCACCAGCCCGGCGTGGAACAGGGTGTCCACCTGTTCGGCCGACACCGGCGCCTCGGCCATCCCGGTCCAGCCGGAGGGCACGATGTCCTGGGCCCGGTACTCGTCGGCGGACAGGCCAACCGCGGAGGCCTTGACCCGCAGCGGCATGTCCTTGGAGACCAAGATGACCCGGCCGGCGGGGCGCTCCTTGGCCAGGTTGAGCGCGCAGGCCAGGATGCGGGAGTCGTTGCTGTCGTTGCGGAAACCGGCCGGGAGCACGGTCGCGTCGGTGTGGTTCAGCTCGACGTGCAGGGTGCCGCCGGTCGTGCCGACCGGCACCGGTGCGTCCAACCGGCCGTGCTCGATGCGCAGGTTGTCCAGGAGCCGCAGGGCCTGCCGCGCGAAGTACCCGAGTTCGGGATGGTGCCGCTTGGCCTCCAGTTCGCCGATCACCACCAGGGGCAGCACCACCTCGTGCTCGTCGAACCGGTTCAGCGCCCACGGATCGGACAGCAGGACGGAGGTGTCGATGACGTAGGTGCAGCGCGCCCCCTCCTGCGCGACCGCCTTCTCGGCAACGTCGTCAGTCGACTCCGGGTCGGTGCTGACGGTGGTTTCTCGGGCAGACCTGCGTGTGACCACGGACGGCTCCCTGGCGGATGCGGTCGTCCACATCCGGCTTCTCGAGGCGGGCCGGCGGTTCCCCGGGAACCCGGACCGGCTGCTGCCGGCGGGCGTGGGGGCCCGGTGCCGGCCCCCTCGTGCTCGGTGCTGCGGTCGCGGCACGCACGTTTCGGGGCCTCCCGTGTGGGCTCGCTCGGCATGCTGCCCACGATTCGGACGGTACCCCCGGCACCGTCAAGGACTCGTCAAACACGCAAAACAACCCGGTGAACATCCGGTTTCCGATTCGTCACCGACCCCCGGCCGAATGCCGCCCCCGCGGCCGGCCGAGCCTGAGGTCACCCGTCGCCGACGACCGGGTTCGGCGCGGTCGGTGCCGGGCGCACGGCCGCGGTCCCGGACGCCCGGGGCAGCACCACCGTGATCGTCAGACCGCCCCCCGGGGTGTGCGAGGTGATGATCCGACCGCCGTGCCCGCGGACGATGGCCGCGACGATCGACAGGCCCAGTCCGGTCCCGCCGCGCTCGCGGCTGCGGGACGGGTCCACCCGGTAGAAGCGGTCAAACAGCCGGTCCAGGTCCTCGTCGTGCACGCCGGGCCCGTTGTCGCTCACGCTGACCGCGATCTCCCCCAGGCCCGGCAGGACCGAGACGGTGGCGGTTGTTCCTTCCGGCGTGTGCGTACGGATGTTGGACAGCAGGTTCGCGAACACCTGATGCAGCCGCAACCGGTCGCCGACGACGTCAACGTGACCGTTGCTGGCCGCCAGCCGCCAGGTCCGGGTCCGGTCGATCACCGCGGCGTCGTCGACCACCCCGGTGAGCAGGTCGTTGAGGTCCACCAGTTCGTGCCCGACCGAGTTCTCGGCGTCCGCCTGGATGAGGGTGAGCAGGTCGTCGACCAGCGCCCCCATCCGCCGGGCCTCGAAGCCCATCCGCTCCATCGCTCGATCGACGGCACTCTCGTCGGGCAGCGCGCCGGCCTGGTACAGGTCGGTGTAGCCGCGCACCGCGGCGACGGGAGTGCGCAGTTCGTGCGAGGCGTCGGCGACGAACCGGCGCAGCTTGTCCTCGCCCCGGCGCCGCTCGTCCAACAGCGACGAGATGCCGTCCAGCATGTCGTTGAACGCGTACCCGAGTCGGCCGATCTCGGTGCTCGGGTCGGCCTCGGTGACCCGGCGGCTCAGGTCGCCCCGGGCGATCGCGTCGGCCGCGGATGCCATCGACTCGAGCGGGCGCAGCTCCCGACGGATCACCAGGCCGGCGGTGGCGCCGAGCAGCACCAGCAGACCGGCGGTGATCAGCAGTTCGGCCAGGATCAGCCGGCGCAGCTGCTCGTCCAGGTCGGCCATCGGGATCCAGGCGACCAGGTATCCGGGTTGCCCGTTGACGATCACCCCGTCGAAACCCATGGCCCGGTACCGCAGATCGCCGTTGGTGGCGTCGCGGACGGTGGCCGCCTGGTTCAGCCACTCCCCCAACCGCAGGTCCGGATTGGCGTCCTCGTCGCTGGCCGCCTGGAGCAGGACCCGGGTGACGCCGGACTGGGTCATCGTCGACCAGCCGACCTCGCCCTTGAGCCCGGAACCGCTGGTCAGGTCGGACAGGATCTCGCCGGTCAGCCGGCCGTACTCCTGCCGGGCGGCAACGTTCGCCGCCGACAGGGTCGCGTCCTTGGTGTTGATCGCCTCGTTGCGGACGACGAGCGGCAGCACGATGTCCACCGCGACGAGGGCGACCGCGGCGGTCGCCACCACCAGCGCGATCAGCCGGGCCCGCAGCGTCCATCGACGCTGGCCGACCTTGGCCGGCGAGCGTCTGGCCGGGCGCTCCCCGGGCGGGCCGCCGGCGTCGGGGGCGGCGGTCTCCACCCGGTCGGCGATCCCGTCGATGGCGGTCGGCGACGTCACGCTCGGGTCCATGCTCGCCACTGGCTCACCCCACCCCGGCGATCAGGTCCGCGGTCCGCGCAGCACGTAGCCAAAGCCGCGGTGGGTGTGGATCAGCGGTTCGCCGGTCGCGTCGACCTTGCGGCGCAGGTACGAGATGTAGGTGGCGACGACGGAGTCGTCGCCGTAGAAGTCGGTGCCCCAGACCGCATCGAGCAACTGCTGGCGGGACAGGACCACGTTCGCGTTCACCATCAGATGCCGCAGCAGCTTGTACTCGGTCGGGGCCAGTTCGATCGGCCCCCCGGCCCGGGTGACCTGGTAGGTCTCCGGGTCCAGCTCCAGGTCGGCGACCCGGAGCACGCCGTCGTCGGCAGGATCCGGCTTGATTCTTCTGAGCACGGCGGCGACCCGGGCGGCCAACTCCTCCAGACCGAACGGCTTGGTGACGTAGTCGTCGCCGCCGGCGGTGAGCCCGGCGATCTTGTCGGCCGGGGTGTCGCGGGCGGACAGGAAGACCACCCCGGAGTCGACGCCAGCGGCGCGCACCCGCTTCATCACCTCCAGGCCGTCGAAGTCCGGCAGCATGACGTCCAGGATGATCAGGTCCGGGTGGCTATCGGTGGCGATCCGCACCGCCTCCCGCCCGGTCCCGGCCACCGCCACCTGGTAGCCCAGGAACCGCATCGACGTCGCCACGATGTCTTGCAGCGACGGTTCGTCATCGACCACCAGCAGCCTGGCCGAACCAGTCATGCGGCCGTCCTCCTCGGGGCGTTCGCAGGCTCCACGCCCCACCCGCGGACGCCGCCGCGGAGTTGATGATTCGCTCGGCAAGCCTCGCTCATATCCCGATTTCCCCTCGTCCAGGCACGCCGCGGCGGGCACGGCCCGGCTGTACCAGTTCAACGCATTCGAACCCGTCAGAGCGCAAGAATCTCATGGGAGCGACGCATGAGGCGGCACGTCACGCTCATTCATCGGTCGCCGGCTTTCGCGGCGAGCTCGCGCCGGATCACCCGAGGGGTCAGCGGTTCGTCCAGCAGCCGGCGGAACCGGTCCAACCCCGACTGACCCACCGGCCGGGCGTCCAACCAGGGCCGGAGCAGCCGGTCCCCCTCCACATAGGTGGAGGTGTAGGCGCGCCACAGCGGGTCCGTGAGGAACCGGATCCGCTGCCTGGCCTGCTTCTCGTCGGACAACGCCCAACGCTGCTGGTAGGCGACGATCTCCTCGGGGTCCGCGCCGCGGTCGTGCAGCAGGATGGCGGCGTTCTGCCGGACCATGTTCAGTGGCCGGGACGCGACCTCCAGCGCCTCGACCAGATCGGGGTCGAACCGGGGCCGGAACTCGTCCAGGACCTCGGCCAGCCAGCGCCCCCAGCCGGGACCGACCGCCGCGGTCAGGGCCAGATCGCCCAGCCCCTCGGCCATCACGCACTGCGGCGTGTTGACCAGGAAGATCTGCTGCTCGCGTTCGCCGCCGCGGTTGACCAGCAGGTCCTCCTTGCGGCAGTGCTCGGTGTGGTGACCGGGGTAGCACTCGTGCGCGACGAGGACGCCGAACTGGCTCATCCGGTGCCCGATGTCGGCGTTCACCGCGACCCGCGACCGGAAGCCGCCCAGGTAGTAGTTGAATCCGCTCCAGGCGACGTCGCGGGCGATCTCGAAGTCGATGTGCTCACCGACGTCGGCGATACCGGTCGGTCCGGCGACCCGCTCGCGCAGCGCCGCGGCGACGGTGCGCACCACCGCCTCCACCTGCTCCGGCGGGCAGGTCTCGGCCGCCCGGACGGCGGTCAGTCGCTCCGCCAGCGGACCGGAACCGCCGATCAGCGCGGAGATCTCGTCGTGTGCCGTGGCGTACACGTCGGTGTCCACCAGGTCGATGTCCACCTGGAAGTAGCTGCGCACCTCGTCGATGAAAGACATCGGCTCGCCGGCGAGCCGGCGGCCGGCCACGGTCAGGGCGTCCAGGTGGGCGGTGAGGAAGTCGGTCCGCGCCGCGCTCAGGCCGGCGTCCGGCACCCGCGCCGACAGGGCGGCCGCCTGCCGCGACAGGGCGGCCGGGTCAGGTGCCGGTTCGTCGTCGACCTGCTGCTTGAGCGCGGGGTCGCCGGTGTAGGCGTCGACGAAGCCGTCCACCACCCGGCCGAACCGCAGGCCCAGTTTCAGGTACTCGGTGACCGTTTCGACGCTGTCGTCGGCGCTGCCCATGGTGATTCACCGTAGGCCCCCACCCCTCCCCGCGAGTTGATCATGGCGCGGTGCCGGCGACACACCGACAGTTCCCGCGACACGCCGACGCCGGTCCGGCAGCGCCCCATGATCAACTTGCCTGAGACCGGCCCGGGGCGGCACCGGCCCACGGCGCAGAATCTGATCCGGTCGCGGCCCGCCGCGGCCCCGATCACGTTCGACGGAGGAGGCGGCGCAATGACCCACGCCGCGCCTGCGTCGCCCTCCGGCGAGCCGAAGTCGAGTCGCGCGGCCGCGCGCCGGCTGCCGAGGCCGGATCGTCGTGAACTCGCGGCGATCTTCGCCGGTGGCGCCGTCGGCACGCTCGCCCGGGCCGGCCTGTCCGAGGCGCTGCCGCACTCGCCCACCGGCTGGCCGTGGGCGACGTTCGTCGTGAACATCGTGGCCGCCGCGCTGCTCGGATACTTCGTCACCAGGTTGCAGGAGCGGCTGCCGCTGTCCAGCTACCGCCGCCCACTGTTGGGCACCGGCGTGTGCGGCGGGCTGTCCACGTTCTCCACCATGCAGGTGGAGATCCTGCGGATGATCGAGGCGAAGGCGATCGGGCTGGCCATCGGCTACACGGTCGCCAGCGTGGTCGTCGGCTACACAGCCATCCACGCCGCCACCGCCGCGGTGCGGCGGGTCAGGATCCGGGCATGAACCTGGCAATCTGGTCCGGAGTGGTGCTCATCGGGGGCGCCGGGTCGGTGCTGCGGTTCCTGGTCGACGGATTGGTGTCCTCCCGCACCGGACGGGCCTTCCCGTACGGGACCCTGGTGGTCAACGTCAGCGGCGCCGTGGTGCTCGGGCTGCTCACCGGATTTGCGTTATCCGGCGACGCAGCCCTGCTCGCCGGGACCGGGGCCGTCGGCTCCTACACCACGTTCTCCACCTGGATGTTCGAGTCCCAGCGGCTGACCGAGGAACGCCAGGTGCGCAGCGCGGTGCTGAACATCGGGGTCAGCCTTGTCCTCGGGGTCACCGCCGCCGCTTTTGGTCAATCAATGGGGGCGGCGATCCGATGAACTCGGACTGCCTGAAGCTGACCTGCTATTTCGGCGAGCGGCACCGCACCCCGTCGGGGTTCGTCGCCGATCAGCTGCTGGACATCTTCGGCAGCGGCGAGTTGGCCACCAGCATCATGATGCGCGGTGTCGAAGGTTTCGGACGGGGGCATCGCCTGCGGACCGACACGTCGCTGACGCTGTCCGAGGATCTGCCGGCCGTGGCCATCGCGGTCGACCTGCGGCCGCGGATCGAGGCCGTGCTGGACGAGGTCGCGGCCGTCCCGTCGGTCGGCCTGATCACGCTGGAGCGCGCCCGGATGCTCGCGGACGGCGCCGCCCGAGTGCGGATGCCCGACGACGTGGCTGCGGCCACCCGGCTGACGATCTATCTGGGCCGGCAGGATCGGGCCGGCCGGGTCCCCGCGTTCGTCGCCGCCTGCACGATTCTGCAGGAACGGGGCATCACCGGCGCCACCGTGCTGCTCGGGGTGGACGGCACGGTCCGCGGGCACCGGCAGCGGGCGCGCTTCTTCGGCCGCAACGCCGACGTGCCGGTGATGGTCCTGGCCGTCGGCCCCGGCGACCGGGTCGCCGCCGTGCTGCCCGAGCTGGACCGGCTGCTCGCGCACCCGCTGATGACTCTCGAACGGGTCCGCATCTGCAGGCGGGACGGGCAACTGATCGACCGACCCCAGCAGCTCCCGGCCACCGACCAGCAAGGCCGCGCCCTGTTCCAGAAGCTCATGATCTTCACCTCGGAGGACGCGACCCACCTCGGCCAACCCATTCACCGGGCGATCACCCGAGCCCTGCGCCGGGGCGGCGCCGGTGGGGCCACCACCCTGCGCGGCATCTGGGGCTTTCATGACGGCGGCCCGCCGCACGGCGACCGTCCGTTACAGGTGGGACGGCACGTGCCGACGCTGACGGTGGTCATCGACACCCCGGAGTGGATCGCCGCGACGTTCCCGATCATCGACGGGTTCACCGCCGAACGGGGGCTTGTCACCAGCGAGTTGATCCCGGCCGCCCGGGCCCGCACCGGCCACGGCCACCTGGGCGGTCTGGGGCTCGCCGACCACCGCTGGTGACTGCCCGTCGATGCCGGTGACCCGGCCGGCCTACTCGCCGTACCGGCGGTGCCGGGCGGCATAGTCGCGCAGGGCCCGCAGGAAGTCGACCCGCCGGAAGTCGGGCCAGTACGCCTCGCAGAACCAGAACTCCGAGTGCGCGCTCTGCCAGAGCAGGAAACCGGACAGCCGCTGCTCGCCGGACGTACGGATCACCAGATCGGGGTCGGGCTGACCCGAGGTGTACAGGTGCTCCCCGATGGTCTCGACGTCCAGGGAGTCGATGACCTCCTGGATGCCGTGCCCCTGCTCGATGCCGGCCTCCAGCATGGACTTGACCGCGTCGACGATCTCCTGCCGGCCGCCGTAGCCGACGGCGATGTTGACCTGCAGGCCCCGACGGTGCCCGGTCCGCATCTCGGCGGCCGTCAGCCGGGTCGTCATCGGCTCGGGGAGCAGGTCGAGGGCGCCCACGATGCGCAGCTTCCAGGGCCGGTCCGGCGCGGCCAGGTCGTCCACGACATCGGTGATGATCTCCAGCAGCGGCTGCAGCTCGTCGTCGGGCCGGCGCAGGTTGTCGGTGGACAGCAACCAGAGTGTCACCATCCCGATGCCCGCGTCCTGGCACCATTCGAGCAGGTCGACGATGTGCGCCGCGCCCGCACGGTGACCCTCGGTCGGGTTGGAGAACCCGGCCTTTCGGGCCCACCGCCGATTGCCGTCGAGCATGACGCCGACGTGATGCGGGATCGGGGCGCCGACGAGTTCACTGGTCAGCCTGCGCTCGTACACCCGGTAGACCAGTGACGGGAGCCTCACGGTCCGACCCTAGCGGTCGGTACCGGCACCCGGCGGACGACGCCCCCGCATCGGTGATGCACCCGATCGGGTAGAGGTTGCGCCGCACTCTGGCCCAAGATGAGGGGAAGTATCACGATCCCGACCTATATGCCCGCACAGGTGGGTCGGCGAGGATGGAGGCATGAGTGTGACCGCGCGTGTCGCTGCGCAGGTGCCGGCGCGTCCCCGCGCCAGGGGCTGGATCCACCTGTACTCCGCCGTCATCGCCACGGTGATGAGCCTGGCGCTCATCCCGCTGGCCGCCGTGTTCGTCGGGCCGGGGGCCGCGTTCGCCTGCTCGGTGTACGCGGTGACCCTGATCGGCATGTTCACCGTGAGCGCCACCTACCACCGGCACATGTGGAAGTCGGCGCGCGCCCGGACCTGGATGAAGCGGGCCGATCACTCGATGATCTTCCTGTTCATCGCCGGCACCTACACCCCGCTCACGGTTCTCGCCCTGCATCCGCCCACCAGCACGGTGGTGCTGACCGCGGTGTGGATCGGCGCGGCCGGCGGGGTGGCGCTGAAGATGTTCTGGCCGCACGCACCCACCTGGGTGGGGGTGCCCTTCTACCTGGCCCTGGGCTGGGTCGCGGTGTTCGTGCTGCCCGACCTGCTGGCCAACGGCGGGATGGCCGTGCTGGTGCTGTTGGTCGTCGGCGGCCTGCTCTACTCGTTCGGCGCCATCGTCTACGCCACCCGGCGGCCGAACACCTGGCCGGGCACCTTCGGCTATCACGAGTACTTCCACGCCTGCGTGTCGTTGGCAGCGCTGTGCCACTTCGTGGCGATCTGGCTGGTGCTCTTCCAGGTCAGCTGACCCCGCGCAGCAGCCCCGGGCGGCCGTACGGCCGCCCGGGGCTTTTGTCTTATGTGGCCGTCGGCCGGCGTCACCGCAGGTCGGGACCGGCCTCGCGGAGGCGGTTGACCTCCTGCATCGCCTGGCGCAGGTCCCCGAGCCAATTGTCGGCGTTCTCACCGACCAGCCGGACGGCCCAGGCCAGGGCGTCCGACCGGCTGCGGGCCACCCCGGCGTCGACCAGGGTGTCGAGCACCAGCCGGTCGGGCTGGCGCAACCGGGTCATCACCGGCGCCGACAGGGTGGTGAACAGTTCCTCGGTGTCGCCCAGCCGGGCCCCCCAGGAGATGTCCCGCCCATAGCGGTGCTGCGCCTGCCGCGCGATCTCCATCCGCTGCCCGCGGGTGTCCTCCCGGAACCGGGAGATGCGGCCGGCCTCGGCGGCCGCCCGAGCCGCGTCATCGGCGAACTCGTCGGTCAGCTCGGGCAATTGCCCGACCACGATGATCTCGTCCCGATCGGTCCGCACGTCGGGAGCACCGACGAACCAGTCGCCCGGCAACCGGCCGGCGAACCAGCCCGGCGCGTCCGAGGCGTCCGGCGCGTCTGGGATGCCGCCCCGGCCCCGGCCTCGTGGGCCGACGCCGCGCCCGAACCCCGGTCCACCCGGCCCGCGTTCCCGTCCACCGGGTCCGCCGCGACCGCCACGCCCGCGTCCGTGCGGGCCTCGTTGCTGCTCCGGACCGTCGGGCTGTTCGCCCTCGGCCCATGCTGCGAAGTTCCCTCTCATGGGAGCTCCTCCTTCTGTCTCGTACGTTGTTGATTACAACGTTACATGCATTACGACGTTCTGCAAGCAATCATTGTTCCACGGTCAGTTGTGATCTGCATCACAGTCCCGCCCGCATGTCCTCGACTGCTCGCGCTGTGTCGGCAGACCCGCACCCGTCGGCTGCTGGTCTGCCACCGACCCGAGATCCCGGCCGCATTCGCCGCCGCCCTGACCGGGCTCGAGCCCCAGGTGCTGCGCGACGTGCCGGCCGTCCTGGGTGGGCGCGACGACCCGACGCCCGCCCGGGTGCAGCAGCTCGCCGCGGAGGACGAGGACGATCTGCCGCCCTGTTCCGTCATCCGCGGTGTCGCGCACTATCGGGCCGAGATGTTCCGTCGCCTCGACCCGGCCAGGTTCGCCAGGGTCGACGCCGCCTACCGGTACGGCTTCGACGCGGCCTGCAGATCGCTGCGCAGCCACCCGACATCCGGCTCATCGGCGTCGCGCAGGAGCAGCTGTAGACGATCCTCGCCGACTCGTGCACGACAGCCCCACCCGTCGCCACGCCGTGGCCCGGCTCCGCGGCGCGCAGGCGGGCTTCCTCGCCCACGGGATGCTGCTCACCGTCCCCACCCCGCAGGACCTGCTCGGCATCCAGAACGGACCCGGGCTGAACATCCCGATGACCAGCCGGCTCGTCGACCGGATCCGCGACCGGGTGGCCCACCCGGTGATCGCCGCCGGCTTTGCCACCACCCTGTTCACCGGCATCCGACCAACCCGCGTTGCTGTACAGCCGCCTCACCGCCGACGCCGCCACTGTGCGGGTGACCTGCCGACCCGCCGGCACCGGGACCCGACCGAGGTCGGTGATCACCGCGTACTTCCCTGTCCCGCTGGCGGCCCGCACGCTGCTGCAGGCCAGCCGGGAGTTCGCCCGGGCGGTGCTGGCGAACCCGGGGCGGCGACTGTTCACGCCGGCGGCCATGAGCACCGAGCGGATCGCGGCCGCGGCTGTCAACAGCGGCCGCCGCCTGCCGGATCGACCTGACCTTGACAGACCTGCGTCTATGCGTCAGGAGTGACTCAACTTCGATGGGACGGGACAGTCCCGCCCGCACACACCTGGCCGACTCACACCTGGCAATTGGCCGGTGTCCCGTGACACGCAAGGTCGGCCCGTTGTCTTCGAATGCGGCCCGTTCGGTGACTTTTGTCGGCATGGTTGGCCCAAGATCATGATCCTTGAGCTCGGCGTGATCGGGTGCTGTGGCCTGTTGGACGCGGCCGGGTCCCGCGACCACGGTGGCCGTCTTGCCCAGATCCGCAAGAGCAGCTTTCTTGAACTGGTGGTGTGGATGTCGGCGCGGGAACAAGGTGACTTCTCCCGCAGTCCGGCACCGGCGATTCGGCGACGCCGATCGGGCCGGACTCACTGGCGAATATCCAAGCCGCAGCGACCTATGGGCGTCAGCCGATTCCGACGACAGCCGACGGCCGACCCTTTGTCATCCAAGAAGGCCCGCGCAGGTCAACGGCCACGCGGGCGGGCCAACTTACTTGCAAGTTACAGCCGGGGGCGGCCGACCGGGAGCGGCCGGGAGGGGTGGTCGGGCGGGAGTGCCTGGCGGGGTGAACCGCGACCGCATCGGGGTGCGGGTGCGCGTCAAGATCACCGGTGATCGGCGGCCCTGGTCGTCAGCCATGGTCGTCAGCCATGGTCGTCAGCCGAGTCGGTGCGCGATCAGCGACCGAGCAGCGCGGCCAGTTCGTCGACGGATGTCACCGGGCGATCGCAGACGAACCCCCGGCACACGAACGCGGTCGGCGCCCCGCCGGCCGGGGGTCGATCCGCCAGCAGCGGCCGGCCGGGAGCGTCCGGCGGGCCGATCTCCATCACCGAGCCGCCGGGAGCGAGTCGGCGGGCCGCCGCCGCCAGCGCGTCGCGGGCGGCGCCGTCCGGACCGGCCACCGCGATCTCGAGCGGGCCTGCGACCAGCGCCTCGGCGGCGGCCAGATGCCAGCCGGCCGATCGCGGGAACCGGCCGGCCAGTTCGGCCACCGACGCGAGGACGGTCTCGGCGACCGCCCGGTACCGAGCCTGGCCGGTGATCGCGGCCAGCGTGATCAGCGCGTGCGCGAGCGCGGACAGCCCGCTCGGCGCCGCGCCGTCGGTGGGGTCGCGGGGGCGCAGGATCAGCGTCCCGGCGTCGGCCGCGGTGTCGAAGAACCCGGTGATCGCACCCGAGTCGTCGCGGTCCGCGAACTCCGCCAGGGCGGCGTCGACGACGTCGGTCGCCTGCCGCAGCAGGGCGCTGTCACCGGTGGCCTGGTAGAGCGCGAGCAGTCCCCCGGCCAGATCCCCCAGATCGGCCAAGACCGCGCGTGCGGGCCCGACCCGGCCACCGCGCGAGCTGCGGAACCAGCGGCCGTCGACCCGGTGGACGCGGACCAGATGGTCGACGGCCCCGTGGGCGGCGGCGATCCAGTCGGGCCGGTCCAGCAGGGCGCCCGCCTCGGCCAGCGCGGCGATCATCAGGCCGTTCGACCGCAGCACGACGATGTCGTCCCGCGCGGGCTGCGGCCGTAGGTCGCGGGCGGTCAGCATCGTCCCGCGGATGGCGGCGAACACCCCGTCGGGATCGTCCTGTTCGGGCGGGTCCATCGGAAGCCGGAGCACCTGCCGGGCCGGATCGTCGGCCGGTGGGCCGGTGGCCGCCGACACGTCCGCGGCGGGGTCGGGCAGTGCGAACACCTCGGCGGCGACGGCCGCCAGTGCCGGCCCGAGCTGCGTGACGAGCTGCGCGCCGGTCCACCGGTAGGTCGCACCCTCCTCGTGCTCGGTGTCGGCGTCCAGGGAGGCGGCGAACGCCCCGGACGGCAGCCGGAGCTCGCGCAGGACGAAGTCGGCCACCATCGAGGCGACCCGGGCCGACAGCGCAGACCCGGTCAGCCGGTGGTGATGCGCGTACAGCCGCAGCAGCTGCGCGTTGTCGTCGAGCATCTTCTCGAAGTGCGGCACGTGCCAGGCCCGGTCGACGCTGTACCGGCAGAACCCGCCGCCCAGCTGGTCGAAGATGCCGCCCCGGGCCATCCGGTCCAGCGTCAGGTCGACCGCGGCCAGAGCCGAGGCCGCCCCGGTCCGCTCGTGGTGGCGCAACAGGAACTCCAGGGCCATCGCCGGCGGGAACTTCGGCGCACCGCCGAACCCGCCGTGCACCGGGTCGACCTCGCCGAGCAATTCTTCCGCGGCCGCGGCGAGCTCGGCCGGTCCCAGCGTGCCCGCGGCGAGCCGGCCGGACATCGCTGCCAGCGACTCGCGAATGCCGGCGGCCCCGCCCAGCACCGCGTCCCGGTCGCCGGTCCAGGCCTGCGAGATCGCGGTCAGCAGCTGCCGGAACGACGGGGCACCGCCGGTCGGTGCCCGAGGGAAATACGTGCCTGCGTAGAACGGTGCCGCGTCCGGGGTGAGGAAGCAGGTCATCGGCCAGCCGCCCGACCCGGTCAGGGCCTGGGTCGCGGTCATGTAGACGGCGTCGACGTCCGGCCGTTCCTCCCGGTCGACCTTGATGGCGACGAATCCCTCGTTCAGCTGGCGGGCGGTGTCCGGATCCGCGAACGACTCCCGGGCCATCACGTGGCACCAGTGGCAGGACGCGTAGCCGATCGACAGCATGACCGGCACGTCCCGCCGGCGCGCCTCGGCGAACGCCCCCGGCGACCAGGGCCACCAGTCGACCGGCTGGTCCGCGTGCTGGGCCAGGTAGGTCGACGTCGACCCGGCCAGCCGTGACGTCATACCGGCCGCGCTCAGCCGGACGGGGCGGTGCGGCCGGTCGGCCCGCCGCCTGTCGGCCCGCCGCCTGTCGGCCCGCCGTCGGTCGCGCCCGGCGGCCCGGCGTCGACGTCCACCCGCGGCGCAGCCGGCACCCGGGCGGTCGGCCCGGACGCGTCCGGGGTCTGGTTGACGGGTGCGTCGGTGTCGGGTGGGTCGGTGTCGGGTGGGTCGAAACTCGCCGGCACCTTCTTGAGCTGCCGGGTGAACGACCGGAGCAGGAAGAACAGGGCGATCGCCAGCAGCAGGATCACCAGCAGCCCGATGGGCGCCGCCTTGCCCCATTCGGGGCCCTTCCCGGTGCTCGGGTCGTAGTCGCCCGGTTGCGGTGCGGCGAGCACGATCGCGGTCAGCAGGTGGGTCATCGCGTCACCCTCTCCCGGACCCCGGCGAACAGGTCGTCCTCCGGCAGCGTGGTGTCCACCAACGACCGGGCCAACTCGTAGTCCTCGGTCGCCCAGACCTCCACCTCCACCTCACGCGGCACCGCGAACCAGGTCGAGTCGGGGTCGATCTGGGTCTCGTGGGCACGCAGCGCCTCGTCCCGGACGTGGAAGTATTCGGCGACCGGCACCCGGGTGGTGATCCGGGTGCCCGGATCCGGCCGGGGATGATCGGAGAACCGCTTGATCCACTCGTCGTAGGGGCCCTCGCCGGTGCGGGCCCGCACCGCCTCGTTGATCGCCGTGATCCGCGCCCCGGAGAAGCCGACGTTGTAGTACAGCTTCAGCGGTTGCCACGGCGGCCCGGCGTCCGGATAGGCCTCCGGGTCGCCCGCGGCCTCGAACGCGCCGACCGAGACCACGTGGCAACGGATGTGGTCCGGATGCGGGTAGCCGCCCGACTCGTCGTAGGTCGTCATGACGTGCGGCCGGTATCGGCGGACCACCCGGACCAGCGCCTCGATCTCCACGTCCGGATCCAGGACGCCGAACGACCCGGCCGGCAGGTCCCACTCCTGCGGCGGACCCTCGTGGTAGCCGGTGTCGTGGAAACCGAGCCACACGTGCGCCACGCCCAGGATCTCCGCCGCCCGGGCCATCTCCCGGATTCGCAACACGGGGATCTCGGCACTGTCGATGGTCAGCTTCTTGTTCAGCACGTCGCCGCGCTCGCCGCCGGTGCAGGAGACCACGACCACGCCGGCGCCGTCGCTGGAATACTTGGCCAGCGTCGCTGCGCCCTTGCTGGACTCGTCGTCCGGGTGCGCGTGCACGGCCATCAACCGCAGCGGTGCCGCCAGCGCGGCCCGGTCCCGAGCCTCGGCGGCATCGACCAACGCCGTGTCGGCACCCGTCGCGATCAATTCCTCGGAATCGGTGTGCGCAACCGGGTGCTCGGAGTCGGCGACGTCCGGAGACGACAATGCGTCGCTCGCCATCTGTACCTCCCCTTCGCTCGTCCCGGCTGAATCCGCTGCCGCGTCCGGGACGCCCACCATTGTCCACGGACCCACCGACAGCGCCGTCCACCGCCACCCCGTCAGCCGGCGGTACAGTCATCACCGCAGGTCGCGACGTTTCCGTCGACCCGACGGCGCCGTGTCCGGCAGCCTCTGTGCCGGTTCGCCCGGCCGTCGGAATCGGACACCGCCGTCCGACGGCGTGTTACTATGGGTCTTGTGAATGCGGCCCCCGAGGGGGCCGTGACGTATTTCTGTGCCAAATCGAGTGCGGGCACGCGTGTCGCGACCGGCTCGCGACACGCCGCGCTCCGGACGCGTCAGAACCGCCGGCGGTGGTGACCGATGTCCGTCGTTCGATACCTGTGTAGTGAGGAGTTGCCATGACCGGCACCGGCGTGACCTGGTTGACCCAGGAAGCCCACGACCGTCTCAAGCACGAGCTCGACGAGCTCGTCGCGCATCGCCCGGTGATCGCCGCCGAGATCAACGCTCGGCGCGAAGAGGGCGATCTGAAGGAGAACGGGGGCTACCACGCCGCGCGTGACGAGCAGGCCAAGCAGGAGGGCCGCATCCGCCACCTGCAGGAACTGCTGCGCAACGCGGAGGTCGGGGTCGCACCGGCGGACGACGGGGTCGTCGAGCCGGGCATGGTCGTCACGATCGCCTACGACGGGGACGACGACGACAAGGAGACGTTCCTGCTCGGCTCCCGCGAGGAGGGCGTGCACGGCTCGCTGCCGGTGTACTCACCGCAGTCCCCGCTCGGCCAGGCCATCCTGGGCGCCAGCCGCGGCGAGTCCCGCGAATACGCCCTACCCAACGGCCGCATCCAGAAGGTCAGCGTGCTGGAGGCCAAGCCCTTCTCCGGCTGAACGGAAGTCAGCGCCGGTCGATCACCCGGAACCCGGCGTCGCCGAGCGCCGCAACGATCGCGTCGCAGTGCTCGGCCCCGCGGCTTTCCAGGCGGAGCGCCACCTCGACGTCGCCGAGCGACAGCGATGACCCCACCCGGGAGTGTTCGACGTCGATGACGTTGCCGCCCAGTTCGCCGACCAGGGAGAGCAGGGCGGCCAGCGAGCCCGGTCGGTCCATGATGTCCACCCGTAGCGACAGGAACCGGCCGGCCGCGACCAGCCCGTGTTGGGTGACGTGCAGCAGCACCAGCGGATCGATGTTGCCGCCGGAGAGCACCGCCACCACTGGCGGGGTGAACATCTGCGGCCGCGCCATGAGCGCGGCGACCGCGGCCACCCCCGCGGCCTCGACGACCAGCTTGGCCCGTTCCAGGCACAGCAGCATGGCCCGGGACAGCTGATCCTCCGAGACCGTCACGATGTCGTCGACCAGGTCCAAGACGTGCGCGAAGGTGAGCGCGGACGGCTCGCCGACCGCGATGCCGTCGGCCAGCGTGGACATCTCGCGCAGCCGAACCGGCCGGCCGGCGGCCAGCGATCCGGGCCACGCGGCGGCCCGCTCGGCCTGCACCCCGATCACCCGCACCCCGGGCTTCAGTTCCTTGAGCACCGCGGCGACCCCGGAGATGAGCCCGCCACCGCCGGCCGCGACCACCACGGTGGCCACGTCCGGCACCTGCTCGGCGATCTCCAGCCCGACGGTGCCCTGCCCGAGCAGCACGTCCAGGTGGTCGAACGGGTGCACCAGCACCGCACCGGTCCGGGCGGCGAAGTCGAGCGCGGCCTCCAGTGCCTCGTCCAGGGTCTGCCCGACGAGTTCGACATGCGCGCCGTAGGCGCGGGTGGCGGTGAGCTTGGCGATGGACGCGCCCACCGGCATGAAGACCGTGGCCGATGTGCCGACCAGGGAGGCGGCCAGGGCCACTCCCTGTGCGTGGTTGCCGGCCGACGCGGCCACCACCCCGGCCGCCTTCTCCGATTCGGACAGTCGGGAGATCCGCAGGTAGGCGCCGCGGATCTTGAACGACCCGGTGCGTTGCAGGTTCTCGCACTTGAGGTGGACCGGCCCGCCGACCGCCTCCTGCAGCGGTCGCGATGACTCCATCGGTGTGTAGCGCGCGACTCCCTGCAGCACCTGCGCCGCCGCCCGCACCTGCGCCACACTGACCCGGTCCATGCCGAGCATCCTGCCAGCCGCGCCCCCATCCCTGTTGATCATGGCGCACTGCCGGCGACACGCCGACGACTTTCACGACACGCCGAGACCGAGCCGGCCGGCTCCCATGATCAACAGCGAGGTAGGAGTCAGTCCAGCGCGTCGCGCAGGTCCGCCAGCAGGTCGTCCGCGTCCTCGATGCCGACCGACAGCCGGATCAGGTCGTCCGGCACCTGGAGCGCCGAGCCGGCGACGCTGGCGTGGGTCATCAGCCCCGGGTGCTCGATCAACGATTCCACCCCGCCCAGCGACTCCCCCAGGATGAACAGCCGGGTGCGGCGGCAGACCTTCAGGGCCTCCTCCCGGCCGCCGACCACGCTGAAGGACACCATCCCGCCGAACCGGCGCATCTGCCGCGCGGCGATCTCGTGTCCGGGATGCGCCGGCAGCCCCGGGTAGTAGACCCGGGCCACCCGCGCGTGCCCGGCCAGCAGCTCGACGACTCGCTCGGCGTTGTCGCAGTGCCGGTCCATCCGGACGGCAAGGGTCTTGACGCCGCGCAGGGCCAGCCAGGAGTCGAACGGACCGGCCACCGCACCCATCGACTTGTTGTGGAAGGCAAGGGCTTCCGCCAGAACGGCGTCGGACGTGACCAGGGCACCGCCGATCACGTCGGAGTGCCCGCCGACATACTTGGTGGTCGAGTGCAGCACCACATCGGCCCCCAGGGCGAGCGGCTGCTGCAGATAGGGCGAGGCAAAGGTGTTGTCCACCAACAGCTGTGCGCCCGCTCCGTTGGCCAGCTCGGCCAGCGCGGCGATGTCGGCGATGCCCAGCAGCGGGTTGGTCGGGGTCTCGCTCCAGATCACCCTGGTGGCCGGTCGAATCGCCGCCCGGACCGCGTCCAGGTCGCCCAGCCGCACCGTCGAGTACGTCAAACCCCATGGCACGCAGATCTTGTCGACCAGCCGGAAGGTGCCGCCGTAGGCGTCGTCGGGCAGGATCAGGTGGTCGCCGGGCCGCAGCGCCGCCCGGATGTAGGTGTCTGCGGCGGCCATGCCCGACGCGAAGGCGAATCCGAACGAGCCACCCTCCAGCGCCGCAAGGGCCTGCTCCAGCGCCGTTCTCGTGGGGTTCCCGGCGCGGGAGTAGTCGTATCCGGCCCGGGTTTCACCGACCACGTCCTGCGCGAACGTCGAGGTCTGGTAGATCGGCACGGCCACCGCGCCGGTCAGCGGATCCGGGTCCTGGCCGGCGTGGATGGCGCGGGTGGCGAAACCCGGAAACTCCTGGGCGCGGGAACCGGCTGCGAGCGTCATACCGGCAAGGGTAGGGCGAGCCGTGGGACCCGTCAGGTGCCGGGCCAGAGGATCGCGCCGGTCTCGGTGGTGCCTGTCACGCCCGGCTGGCCGATCCGTGCCTTGCGGATCCGCCCCACCCAGCGACCGGTGGCAGGCAACAGGGCCAGCACGACGACCACCACGCCACCCCAGTACAGCGGCCAGTTGTCGATCGGCACCGCGGCGTCGGTATCCCCGTAGCCGAAACCGAACTGCGCGAGCGCGGTGGTGGCGGCCGCCATCAGGCCGCCCCAGATCGCGGCCTTGCGCCCGCGACGGAACAGCACCAGCAGCGCGCCCAGGGCGAGGAAGAAGGCAGCCACCGCCCACCCGGCCGCGGCCACCGCCGACTCGACCTGTGCCGAAGTGGGATCCGGCGGATCGTTCACGGTGAACCGGCCCAGCAGGTCGCGAATCGTCGAGTAGGCCCAGGAGCCGAGCACCCATGAGGTCAACCCGGCGACGGTCGTGGTCAACACAGCGGCGAGGGTGGCCGCGAGATCGTCCTGTTGCGGCGTCTCGTACGGAGCGGGTCGGTAGGTCACGACGCCTCCGGCACCGGTGTGGTGCACTCATGATAGGCCGATCCGGCTACGACCCGGCGACGAAGGCCAGCAGATCGGCCCGGGTGAGCACACCGACCGGCTTGCCGTCGTCGATCACCATGACGGCATCCCGCTCCTGCAGCGCGGACCGCAGGGTCGGCACGTCCTCGCCCGAGCCGACCAGCGGGAACGGTGCGCCCATGTGCTTGGCGACGGCGTCCGCGAGGGAGGCGGTACCGGTGAACAACGCGTCCAGCAGGTCGCGTTCGGACACCGAACCCGCCACCTCGCCGGACATCACCGGCGGTTCGGCCTTCACCACCGGCATCTGCGACACCCCGTACTCGTGCATGATCTCGACCGCGTCCCGCACGGTCTCCTGCGGATGGGTGTGCACCAGCGCAGGCAGCACCCCGCTCTTGCCGCGCAGCACCTCGCCGACGGTGGCCGCACCGTCCCGGGACAGGAACCCGTAGGACGCCATCCACGGATCGGAGAAGATCTTGGACAGGTAGCCGCGGCCGCCGTCGGGCAGCAGCACCACCAC
>DATDBV010000699.1:0-3650 GCA_036524715.1 Nakamurella sp.
CGACCAGTTCGCCCACGGTGATCTGCCCGGCCGCCGCCTGGGATCCGGCGAACCAGGCCAGGCCGGCCAGGAAGATCCCGGACAGGGCGGCGCTGACCCCGACGTAGGCGCCGACCAGGTCGGCGGCGCGTCGGGCGTGCCGCCACGATTCGAGGTTCGCCGACTCGAAGCGCGCGATCGCCGCCTCCTCCGCGCCGAGGCCCTTGAGCGTGCGCAGCCCGGTCAGCAGATCACCGGCCACCGCCCCCGCCTGCGCGACCGACTCCTGTTCGGCCCCGCTGCGACGTTCCAGCGGCCCGGCGACCAGGTGCATGCCGACGAGCAGGACCGGGGTGGCCACCAGCACGGCGAGACCGAGCGGAACCGAGATGACCAGCAGCGACACGGCGACGGTGGCCACCGCCGCTCCCTTGGCGAAGGCTCCGGCGAGCACCCAGACCACTCCGACGGTCCGGTCCACGTCGCCGCCCGCGATGGCGACGAGTTCACCCGGCCGCCGAGTCCGCCGCATGCCGCGCGGGTCGAGCACGCGTCCGACGAGATCACGGCGGAGCTCGAAGCCGGCCGCCTCGGCCGCCCGGGCGCCGGCGATCCGACCGAACCGCCAGGACAGGGTCAGCACGACGAACAGGCCGGCCAGCGCCGCCAGGCCGGCGGCCAGTGCACCGACGTCTCCGGGAGCGATGGCCCGGTCGATGACGACGCCGATCAGCACCGGCACCAGGGCCTCGGCGACCTGGTGCAGGACGAGGCCGGCGACGGTGCCGGCCAGCAGCGGCCACCGACGGCGCAGCGGCGCCCAGGTGTCGGCGGGCGGTGGGCGGACGAGGCTGATCGAGGACACGAGGAATGAGTTTAGGATTGCCTCATCTGACACAGGATTCGACAAGCGGACAGGTGATGTCGATAACCGGACAGGACGGAACGGGGATCTTCAGCCACGAGCTGAGCACTGTCGAGGCCCAGGAATGGTCCGACCACGACCATGAATGGCATGAGCTGCTGTGGGGTCCGCGCGGCACGCTGACGGCCCAGACCGGCGACGGGTTCTTCGCCGTGGCCGCTCGGCAGGGTCTGTGGATACCGGCGCGGGTCGTGCACCGGGTGACGGCGGCTTCGGGCACGACGTTCTTCTGCAGCTACCTGCGCCCGGACCTGGGCGCTCAGCTGGCCAGCACGACGATCACCGAGGTCTCGCCGCTGCTCGCGGAGCTGCTCGCCGAGTTGCACCGCTGCGTCCTGGACCCTGCGGTGCGCGACCACGCCGAGCGACTTGTGCCGGCCCTGCTCGTCCCGGTGCGGCAGCCGAGCCTGGACGTGCCGCTGCCTCGGGACGACCGCGCGCGCCGGGTCGCGCAGGCCCTGCTCGCGGACCCCGCCGATGCCCGGAGTCTGGCGGACTGGGGCCGGTTCGCCGGTTCGAGCGAACGCCACCTCAGCCGGATCTTCCGCGCCGAAACGGGAAGGTCGTTCGCGGACTGGCGCAACGACGCCCGGATGCGCACCGCGGTCGAGATGCTCGTCGCCGGACTGCCCGTGGGAGCGGTCGGTCGGCGAATCGGCTACCGCACCCCGAGCGCGTTCGTGCATGCCTTCCGCGTCCGGTTCGGACGCACGCCCGGGGCCTTCTGCGCGACCACCGGGGACGTGAGCCCGATGCCCAGCGGGTGAGCCGGAGTCCGCCCGATCGGCACTTCCGGCCGGTACGCGACACGGTGTGGCCCGCACGCGACAGACGGCCACCTCATACTGATGACGCTTGTTAGCCGAGCCTTCGCTAACTTCTTGCCGACAGTTGGGACATCACCATGCTTCCACGCCGATCACTCGGGCTCGCCCTCGGCCTTGCCGCCGCACTCACCGCGACCGCCTGCGCCAGCAGCAGTGCCGCCTCCGGTGGTTCCGGCGAGCCCCGATCGACCGTCGTCACCACGATCGACACCACCTTCGGCACGGTCGCCGTGCCGACCGAACCGACCGCCGCCCTCGGCTTCTACACCACCGACCTGGACATCCTGATCACTCTCGGTTATGACCTCGCGGCCGAGCAGCCGATCCGGGACGACTACACCGAGTTCCCGACGTTCTTCCCGAAGGAACCCCTGGAGGGCATCACCGGATTCCACAACTATCCGGAGTTCAACTTCGAGAAGGTGCTCTCCGTCGGACCGGACTTCATCCTGAACGGTCTGGGCTACGAGGACGGCCTGCATCAGCGCCTGAGCGACATCGCGCCCACCTACACGTACAACGCGTTCGAGGAGAACGCCGACTGGCGCGACAGTTTCAAGCTGCTGTCCACCGATCTGGGCCGGACCGAGCAGTACCAGGCGTGGGTCGATGCGTACCGGGCCCGGATCGACGAGGTGCGTGGCAAGCTCGACGCGGCCGGCATCCATCCGGTGGTGGCCGATGTCTCCTACTGGGACGGCCAGGTCAATGTCGGCTGCTACGGCGTGCCCTGCCTGGTGTTCGACGATCTCGGCCTGGAGATCTCGCCCGTGGCCGACAGCGACGGCGACGGCGAGGGCGACTCGACCGGGCGGGCGCTGACCCTGGAGCAGCTCGGCGAGCTGTCCGGGGTCGAGGTCATGTTCAGCCAGGGCAACCCGACCGACGGCACCATCACCGGAACGGTCGTCGACGAACCGGCACTGGCTGCCAACGGCATCTGGCAGAGTCTGCCGGCGGTCCAGGCCGGGGCGATCCACCCCTACGACTACGAGATGATCTACGGCTCGCCGAGCGGGCAGCTGGCCTTCCTGGACGTCGTCGAGCAGGCGCTGGTCGGATGATCAACCGCATCCATCGGATCGTCGTGCGCCGCGTCCGGCGGCTCACCCCGGGCATGGTCCGCATCGAATTCGGTGAGCATTCCGGCGGCGACCTGGACGGTTTCGGCACCAGCGGGGTCGGTGATGAATACGTCCGGCTGTTCCTGCCCGGTCCCGGGCAGGCCGAACCGACCATGCCCATCGCCACCGACGACGGCTACTGGAAGTTCCCCGATGGCGTCGAACCGTCCCCGATGCGCTGCTACACCGTTCGCGCCTGGGACGCCGAGAGTGGTTGCCTGACGATCGATTTCGTGGTGCACGAGGGGGGTGTCGCGGCGGCCTGGGCGCTGCGCGCGCAACCCGGTGACGTGCTGGCGAGCAACGCCCCGCGCGGGCTGTACGAGCTGCCCGACGACGTGACCTGGCGGCTGCTGGTGGCCGATGCCACCGGCCTGCCCGCAGCCGCCCGGCTGCTCGAACAGGCGCCGACCGGGGTGCGGACCCGCGCGGTGCTCGAGGTGGCCTCGTCGGAGGATCGCCAGCCGATCGCGCTGCCCCCGAACGCGGACCTGCAGTGGGTGTACGGGGGCAACGGGCACGGCCCGAGCCGGCTGGACCAGATCGTCCGCGGCACCGAACTGCCGGCCGGCCCCGGCTACATCTGGGTCGCCGGCGAGGCCCGCAGCACCCGGGCGGTGCGCCGGTACCTGCGGCACGACCTGCGGCTGCCGCCGAGCGCCTACAAGGTCGTCGGGTACTGGACCGAGGCGGCGGAGGCCTGGCAGCGCAAGTACGAGGAACTGCCCGAGTCGACACAGTCGGCGCTGGCCGCGATGTGGGACGACGCGACCCGCGACGAGGAGGAGATCGAGG
>DATDBV010000700.1:0-2043 GCA_036524715.1 Nakamurella sp.
GTCCCACGCCGCCCGCAGAGCGGTGAGATCGGCGGCCGGGAGGCCGTAGGTGCTCAGCACCGCGGCCGAGCCGGCGACCGGCCGGTGCGCGGCCGGCGGCGAATCCGCGACCATCAGCAGGCCGTCGCCCCACTCGGTCACTGTGAGCCCGAACTGCATCTGGGTCCTGAAGTAGACCGTGCCGGAGATCGAGATGCCCTTCGGCAGCGTCACAGCGTAGTCGCTGCCGATCGGCTGCTCGGCGATCCCGGCCAGGCCGAGCCGGGGCACGATCGGTCCGGGCTCGTGGGGCGCACCGGCGGTGAAATGGGTGACCCGCTCCTGGCCGGGGTGCCGCTCGACCGCCCACTTCATCTGGTGCAGGAACGTCTTCCAGCCCTCGGTGACGTCGTCGTAGTAGGCGTCCCAGTCGGGGTTCGCGCCGGGCGCGGCGCGGGTGAGCCGGACCCGGACCCCCTCGTCGACCTCGGTCAGGTCGAAGACGTCGGTACCGATGAAGAGCCTGGTCGGCGGCTCCTCGGTGACGGCGTCGTTGAAGTAGATCACCTGGATCTCGGCGTCGAGTCCGTCGGTGCCGTCGGGCATCGTGTAGTCCCACCCGTGCCAGTTGCGCAGCAGGTCGCGATCGCGCAGGGCTCGCCAGACCTCCTCGATGGGTGCCGAGACGGTGACCTCGATGACGGGTGTGGGGTCACTGCCGGGTTCGGACATCCGTTTCCTCCTCGCTCTCAGTGTTCGCGACGGCCGCCGGGTGTCCGGCGGTGAGCAGCCGGTAGGGCCGGCCGCCCGGGGTGTCGTAGGCGGCCACCACCTGCGCGACGGCCTGGGCCAGCGCGTCGGTGAAATCGTGCACGTCGCCCGGCCCCGAGAACCGGACGTCGGCCTCCAGCGTGAAGGTGAGCAGTCGCCTACCCTGCCGCTCGGCCCTGCCCGACATCCGGCTGACGTCGCGGACCACGGCGCCGGCGGCCTGGACCAGGTGCTGGGCCGCGTGCCGATCCTGCTCGCCGTCCGGAGCCGGCGGGGTTCGCGCCAGCACGTCGGGGTCGACGACCAGACCGTTGCCGACGGTCCGCATGACCCGTTCGGTGAACCCCCGCCGCGCCCGCAGCTCGACCAGTTCCAGCAGCTGCTGACCCTCCAGCACCCGCAGGTGATAGTTCAGGTTCTGCCGGGGAAGGTCGAACTCGCGGGCCAGTTCGGCCGCCGACGCCGGCTCGCGCAGCCGGTCCAGGATCCGCCGTCGCAGATCGGGCAGCGCGCACGCCAGCCGCTCGGGGGTGTCGAGCAACGTGAGCGCGGTCGTCACGAGCACCATCATCGAATAGACAAATTGGATTGTCAATTGGTCCAGCGTCCCGCCTGGCGCCCCAACCGACCCCCACCGAGGCACACGCGCACGGCGCCCGGCCGCTGGACGCCATCCGCACCGGATTCCGGCAGGCCGCCCCGGTGGTGGTGGCCGCCGCGGCGATCATGTTCTTCGTCTTCGCCGGGTTCGTGCCGGCCGGCGACGGGCCGATCAAGTCGATCGCGTTCGCCCTGGCCGTCGGCATCGCCGTTGACGCGTTCGTGGTCCGGATGATCCTGGTGCCGGCCGCCCTTGCCCTGCTCGGCGAGCGCGCCTGGTGGCTGCCGAAGTGGCTGGCCTGGTTGCCGACGCTCGATGTCGAGGGCGCCGGGCTGGAGCGGCCCAACCCGCGCGGCGAGGCGATCCCGCAGCGCGAACTGGTGGGTGCCGGGCGCTGACCCGGACGACCTCGATCGAGGGCGGGGTTTCGGTCCTTCAGTACCGTCGGGAAGGACCGGAACTCCACCCTCGACCTGCGGTCAGCGGACCTCGCGCATCACCCGGACCAGCGCCGGGAGGCCGGTCAGCAGGGCCGACCGCTCCTGCGGCGTCATCGCGGCCACCCACCGCTCGTAGCGCTGGTGGAAGGCATCCCCGATCTCCCGGTGCACGGTGCGGCCCGCCTCGGTCAGTCGCAGCCGGTACCAGCGTTGATTGGCCGGGTCGCGGTCCCGGGTGAGCAGGCCGGCCCG
>DATDBV010000701.1:0-2844 GCA_036524715.1 Nakamurella sp.
CTGGGCACGGCTCAGGTCGGGCCACCGCGTGGCAGCGTCGTCAAGCGCGGCGGTGAGCTCGTCGGTTTCGGTGACGAAGTGACGGGGACGGGTAGTAGGCATGGTCCTCGCAGTGTAGCACTGGTCGATTCAGTGCTACACCATCCTGGTTGTCGAACGGAGTCGCGCAGCGGGATCGTTCGAGCGGGTGACGTCTCGCCGTTACCGTGCGGCATTACGCGGTGTTGCTGCCTGATCGATGAGCCCATCGACAGACAGGAGACGATCATGGACTCTCGCTCGGGCGCGCAGCGCCGCCGGCAGCGGATCGTGGTGCAGGGTCCGCTGGGGCGTTCACCGACGGGCTGCGGCACCACCTTGCCGAGCGGGGTTACGCCGTGGACAGCGTCGTCGACCATGTGCATCTACTCGCCCATCTGAGTGATTGGCTCTCGGGTCGGGACTTGACCGCCGCCGACCTGACTTCCGTGATGGCGGAGGAGTTCCTTCGCGAGCGCCGCGAATCGGGCCAGCGAACCGGGGTCACACCTCGAGGCGCCGGTCTTGGGGGATCTGCGTCGCTTGCAGATCACGCCGCCCTCGATGGTTGCGGGTCCGGCAGCCCCGCTGGAACTTGTTCTGGTTGAGTACAGGAACTTCCTGGTCGGTGAGCGCGGCCTGGCGGCGGGCACGGTGACCCACTATCTGCGGTGCGCGAAGCGGTTCCTGGACTGGTTGCCCGGGAATCCGGTGAGTCGCTGCCAGCGCTGACCGGCGCTCAGGTCATCGACTATGTGATCGGGTGGACGACCGCGGTTTCACCAGTGGCCGACATAGTGACCCTGCCGGCGCTGCGCTCGCTGCTGCGGTTCCTGCATACCGCAGGGGCATGTTCCGCTGCCGTTGGCCGGGGCGGCACAACCGGCGCACCACCGGGGTGTACTCGCTGTTCGCGGCCATCTCGGCGATCGCCCGGTCCAACCTGGCCCGGCGGGCCGTGGTCAGCAGCACCATCTCGAACGCGGTGTCGTAGGCCAGCTGCAGCCCGGGCAGGTCGAAATGCTGCCCACGCACCCACACCTCGTGCACCCCGGTCTACGGGCGCCCGCCCGAGTACAGATGCCCTGCCGCAGCAGCAGCTTCGACAGCCGGTGCCGGGACCGCATCAGGTCACCACGGACATCCTCCCGGGCCCGGACCAGGTCCCGGGCGGCCTCCTGCTCCACACCCGGCACCCGCACCTCGACGAACTGGTCCATCCGCAGCAGGTTCGCCAGATGCCGAGCGTCCCGGGCGTCGGTCTTGACCCGATCACCCGGTGGACGTTGCAGTTTCGACGGCGCCACCACCACACACCGGATCCCCGCAGCGCCGGTCAACGGGTTGCTCCCGCCAGGCCGGAGCCGGAGCCGGCGTGGAAGGTGCTGGGGGTGTCTTCAGGGGCGGTCAGTGCTCGGAACATGGACGTGCTCCCACAGGTTGGGCCGGACGGTCCCGGCGACGGACGCGTCGCCTACCTGTGCGGTCCCCCGGAGTGAGCTACCAAGCCCGTGTCGGCCGCCAGCGCCCTCCTGCGAATGGTTGACAGCTGCGACAGTGCCGGTCTAAACCCTCGGTCACTGCGGCCTGAATCCGTCGCAGGACCAAGGACTATAGCGGCAACGTCGAAAACCGTTCCGCCCGTCAACAGAACCGACGCCGACACGACACGGCCACAACCTTTCTGGTCCTGGCAGTCGTGCTATGAATCGCAGGCTTCTCGGGAGGCCGGTTGAGCGACGTCGATCAACCCCGCGAGGATCTTCGCCTTCTCCGCATGGAACTCGGCCTCGGTGAGCACCCCAGCCCTTCTTCAGCTCGCCGAGATCCTCTGATTGCTCGAGCATGCCGTTCGTGGACGACGCGGCCGGCGGCGGGGCGTGTTTGCGTTGGAGCGGACTGCTGCGTTGGAGCGGACTGAGCCTGTTGCTCCTCCTGCACCTCTTGCGCCGTCGGGTCCTTCGCCGCCCACCGACCGACCTGACGCCGTGACACACGATTCGACACGGCCGTGGCCGTGCCCGGCGAAGGCGGCGGTTCTCGCCATTCCGCGGATCAGTCCCAAGGGTCCCGTTCTTACGCTGTCGGTTCGTTGTTCTCAGCTCAGGACGTCATTCGTTTGCCGGCTCCAGGTTTGTCCAAGGCCGCGATGACGGCGTCAACGGGGATCCGGCCGCTGGCCATCATATCGGCCCCGGCGTTGGGAATCGCGGTGACGAACGTTCCGGCCCAGATGTTCTCGTAGACCAGCAGACCCACCGCAGTCCCTGGGCCGACGAGATCGGCCGCTGCGGAGAGGTTTATCGCTGTCCAGTGGACCGGACTGGTCGCCCTCGAACACGACCCGGTCGAGCCGGCCGTCGTGGTCCTGGTCGGGGGGCGCTCGACGAAGTCCCCAAACCCCGGCGCCCGGTGGGAATGGGCGTGCCGGGAGCGCGGGGAGGACAGCTGCTGGGGTCGGCCCAGTCTTGCGACTCCTGGTGTTACACGCTTTCCAGATCCTTTGAAGTGTGAAGAGGTCGATGATCGGCGACCTTCCACTGCATCCGGGGTCATCGATCGACGCCGGGCCGAACTGGCCGGGGTTCCGGTGACGCAACTTGTCCATTTCGCGCGGGGCGGTTCCACCTCGACGCGGCCACGACGCTGCCGGTTGCGTTCGACATGCCGGCCCCGGCTCGGCCCAATGCCGCTGCTTTAGTTAGCTGTCATGGGGGTTCGGTTGGCTTGGGATTGAGACGGTGCAGGACGATCGTGTAGTTGACGGTGCGGACGGGGCGGGCGTCGTCTTTGCGTCGGGGGTAGCGGTGGGAGCCGCCGCGTTTG
>DATDBV010000702.1:0-2393 GCA_036524715.1 Nakamurella sp.
GGTGTTCTTCTGGGGGGATCCCGACGGCGTTCGCCACCGGGCCGCGTACTTCGAGAAATTCCCGGACACCTGGGCGCACGGCGACTGGATCACCGAGACCGCCGGCGGCACCTTCGTCGTGCACGGCCGGTCCGATGCCACGCTCAACCGGTCGGGGGTGCGGCTGGGCAGTGCCGACATCTATGCGGCACTTGCGCATGTTCCCGAGGTTCGCGAGGCCCTGGTGATCGGCGTGGAGCTGCCCGACGGTGGGTACTACATGCCGCTGTTCGTGGTGCTCGACGAGCACACACCGCTGACCGACGAGCTGACGGCCCGGATCAACACCACGATCCGCGCCCGCACCTCGGCCCGGCACGTCCCCGACGAGATCATCGCGGCACCCGGAATCCCGATCACCCATGCCCAGAAGAAGGTGGAGGTGCCGATCAAGAAGCTCTTCGTTGGGCACGACCCCGCCACCGCGGTGAACCTCGGTGCCCTGGTCAACCCGGAGATCGTCGACTGGTACGTGGAGCGATCTCGACAGTTCCGCAAGGCGCTCGAGCGGCAGCCGGTGTCCTGACCGGGACGGTCCGTACGCATCATCGATCCATCCACTCACCCGAAGGGTCAAGCCATGTCCCCCCAACGCGTCCTCGTCACCGCCGGCGCAGCCGGAATCGGGCTCGCCATCGCCCGGGCCTTCGTCGCCGACGGTGCCCGCGTGCACGTCGCGGACATCGACCGGGACGCGGTGACGACAGCCGTCGCATCGTCCCCGTCGATCAGCGGAACCGTCGGCGACCTCGGCGATCCCGACACCATCGAGCGCCTGTTCGCGGACGTCGCGGACAACCTCGGCGGCCTGGACGTGCTCGTCAACAACGCCGGTCTGGCCGGGCCGACCGCGTCGATCGAGGACTACGACCCCCGAGCCTGAGACGCGGTCGTCGCCGTCAACCTCACGGCCACCTTTCGCATCACGCAACGGGCGATTCCCTTGCTCAAGGCCTCCGGCCGCGCGTCCGTCATCGTCATGAGCTCGATCGCCGGCCGGTTCGGGTACCCCAACCGCGTCGCGTACTCCACGACCAAATGGGGACTGGTCGGATTCACCAAGACCCTCGCCCTCGAACTGGGCGAGTTCGGCATCACCGCGAACAGCATCCACCCCGGAGCGGTCGCCGGGCCCCGCATCGATCAGGTCCTGGCGGGCCGGGCGGAATTGTCCGGCGACACCGTGGACACCGAGCGGCGCAAGGCCCTGGCCAACCAGTCGGTGCGCAGGTTCGTCGATCCCGCCGACATCGGGGCGCTGGCGGTCTTTCTCGCCGGGCCGCACGGGAGGTCGATCTCGGGTCAGATGCTCCCGATCGACGGCGATTCCAAGGCGGCGCAGTGACCTGCGCCGCAAGCACGACCACACCAACGACCACCGAGTGAAGGAGATTGCCATGACCTACCAGTTGGGCATCGACGTGGACGCCGTGCGGGCGATCGACACCCATGTGCACGTGGAGATCGGCGAGGACGGGCACTGCGCCCTGCCGCAGCCGGTGCTGGACGCGGCCAGTGCGTACTTCAAGGCGCCCCCGAAGCGCCCCGGCCTGGACGAGATCGCCGACCACTACCGCAACGCCGGCCTGGCCGCGGTGGTGTTCACGGTGGACGCCGGCACGGCGCTCGGTCATCCGGCCAACAGCAGCGAGGAGATCGCCGAGGGTGCGGCCCGCAACAACGACGTGCTCATCCCGTTCGGCTCCGTCGACCCGCTGACCGGCGCCGCGGCGATCGAGAAGGCCAAGCGGCTGGTCGGAGACCACGGGGTCCGTGGGTTCAAGTTCCACCCGTCGCTGCAGGGCTTCGACCCCAGCGACCGGACGTTTTATCCGCTGTACGAGGCGCTGGCCGAGTTCGCGCTGCCCTTGGTGTTCCACACCGGGCAGACCGGGATCGGCGCCGGGACCCGCGGGGGGTTCGGCATCAAGCTGGGCTACTCGAACCCGATCCTGCTGGACGTGGTGGCCGCCGACTTCCCCGACCTGACGATCATCATGGCGCACCCGTCGGTGCCGTGGCAGGACGAGGCGATCGCGGTGGCCACGCACAAGGCCAACGTGTACATCGACCTGTCCGGCTGGTCGCCCAAGTACTTCCCGCCGCAACTGGTCCGGCAGGCCAACTCACTGCTGCAGGACAAGGTGCTGTTCGGCTCCGACTACCCGCTGATCACCCCCGAGCGGTGGCTGGCCGACTTCGCGAACCTGGATCTGAAGGACCAGGTCCGGCCGAAGATCCTCAAGGACAACGCCGTTCGCGTGCTGGGCCTGTCCGGCTGGGCGCCCACCCCCATCTGAAGTTGATCATGCAGTAGGTGTTGTTCTGGCGCGCCACAACAACACCTACTGCAT
>DATDBV010000703.1:0-10024 GCA_036524715.1 Nakamurella sp.
ATCAGCGTCACCGGCACGAGCAGGATGGACCCGTCATCCTGTCGTTCGGCAAGGAACTCCTGGGAAGGCAGAACGTCGAGCCGGGCCAGGGGGACCCTGGAACGGTCGTCCGTGCCGATGCGGATCGTGGTTGCCATGGAATCCATGGTACCCACTCACGGGGCAGATGGGCACTGCCCCGCATCGAGTCGCCGCAAGCCACCACGAACTGCCCACTTCTCAACGTCTCCTGCCCCTGTCCGGAAACGCGCGGCCCAGCGCACAGCAGCACCGGTACAGACATGTTCGTTCTTTTCGATGACCATTTTGGAGATGTTGACCATGAGCGCCGTCCTGGACCACACCGTCCTACCCGCCGCAGCGGAATCGGCGCTGGATGCGGCGCGAATCGCCGCCGACCCCGGGCACGGGCTCGTACTGATTCTGTCCGACGGCACCCAAGTGCAACTGCCCGAACAGCTCCGCGCCGTCCTACGTGACGCCGCCACGGCGATGGCCACCGGCCAGGCGGTCTCGATCACGCCGATCAACACGGAGTTGACCACCCAGCAGGCCACCGAACTGCTCGGGGTGACCCGTCCTACGCTGTTGCGCCTGGTCGAATCCGGCGCGATCCCCTTCGCCCAGCCCGGGCGGCACCGACGAGTGCAACTGGCGGACCTGGTGGGCTACCAGGCCCGGCAGCGTGCAGACCGGCGAGCGACGCTGAGCAAAATGACCACGGACACGACCGACCAGGAACTGCACACGGCCGGCTTGGTGGACGACACCAGGTCGTAGGGATCGACCTCGTCCGATGCCGTTCCGTGTCGTCCTGGATGCCTGCGTGCTGGCGCCGCAGCTGCTATGCGATGTGCTGCTGCACCTGGCGGAGGACGACCTGTACGTCCCCACTCTGGTCCGGCGACATCCTTGACGAGGTCGACCGCACGCTGACCACCAAGCTCGGGGTGGAACCTGACCACGCCCGCCGCGGGTTGACCAGACGCGACGAGCGTTCCCGGATGTCGATGTCCAGGACTATCGCCCGCTGAACGTCCTGCTGCACCGGATCGGCTCTGCGGCCGCACCATTGAGCCTGTCATCCAAGAACGGCCGGGTCCGATACCGACGCCCGACAGCCGGACCCGCGGGTCACCGAACCTCGGTGTACCTCGCCGAATCCCGGGTCCTTGCCGCACTCGAACCGTGGCTGCGCCAGCAGTTCGAGACATGCCCATCATGGGCACACGGCCGGGACCCACTGCGCACGATGATCGACGCCATGAACCTGCGGATCACCTACCATCCCGGAACCGACAGCATCCACGTCACAACAGGTGTCGGTGGGGCAGCGGCGATCGAACTGGCAGGCAGATGATCGAACCAGGGGAGGCGTAAATTCAGTGTCCGAGGGGGGATTTGCACAGATAGGACACGCGTTACCGATTTTCTTGTAGCGTCCTGAACTGGGCATACGCTCTCAGGCCGGGGCCATGGGCGTCGGCCCGCACTGGCTACTCGGGGAGCCACCCCACTTCGTAGGCGTGCGTGATGATCTCGGACCCGGACGTCACGGGAAGGTACATCCCCGTCTCGAGCAGATCATCGACCACGGCGATCGTCCGTTGCCGGTCGTGATCAAACAGTCCCTTGTACGCTTCGATCACGATCCAGAGAGTGTCCACCCAGGTCACCCCGAGTCGGGTCGCTTGTCTCGTTGCCGCACGATCGTCCAGGAGGGCGACACCCGCGCGGTGTCGCGCCACCCCACCGCGGACTCGCCAAAGTGCTGTATTGGCGAGCCACCGAGATTCATTTTCACCGAGAGGAACGTCGACTCCTCCTCCTCGGTCAGGACCGCGAGCTCCACCCACGTCAACGACGCGGCAAGTGGGATTCCCTGGTGGAATTCCTGGCTGCGCTGGATCTCGGCGTCCACCTGACTTGGGACGATAACGATGCCGTTGGGGGCCAGTCCCTGGAGGATGTCCAGATGCCCAGCCCTCGCCAGATGTGTGAACACCGAGGTATCGGTGATCCACGTCCCACCGCGCTCTATCAACACCCGTGGCCGGCGAACGACCTCCGGAAGTGCTCGATGGTCGTCGGCTCGATCGGCGGCAAATCGTCCCTAACCATTGTTCCCCTGAGAAGCTCAAGGGTTCGCTCAGCGGTGAGATCTTCGGTCGAGTAGGCGCGGAGCACCTGTGACACGAAGCCGGGAGAAATGTAAGGCGTGGCGGACTCGTCACGTCGTTCCAGTTCGAGTTTGGCGAACTCTCCCTGGCGGGGCACACTGCCCGATAGAGATTCAAGTTCCGTCATCGTGATCAGGCCGAGGTTGCGTAATTGACCTATCACGGCTGACCAACTGAGGCGGAATTCGGCGCCAACGGCGACCGCCCGGTCGCGCTTCGACCACCCCTCGTGCTTATTCCACAGTGCAGAAACGCCTGCCCTTGGCGCCAGAAGGTGGATCGCGAAGGAGTTGAGCATCTGCTCGGTCTCGATCGATGCCTCATGGTCGTAGGCGTCCCCGGTCAGCCAGTGGCCGAGCTCGTGCGCCAGCGTCATCCGGCGCCTTCCGGAGGGAGCCTCGCCGTTGATCACTGCCACCCCGAGCTGTGCGCCTTCGGTGCCGACCTCGACACAGCCACCATCGGGCCCCTCTCGGCTCAGGGCCGCCGCAAAGGTCACCAGTCCGAGAAGTTCACAGAACCGACCGAGGTCGGGAATCGCGGCCGATCTCCCGACGCCCGTTCGATCTCGCAGGCTCCCCGCAGCCTGCTCGGCATCGGGGTGTGTGCGAAGAGTCCGCAATGCCAAACTTTCGCGGTCGACGGCGTCGATGATGCCCATATCGAGCAGTCCTTGGACGTCTGAGGAGAATGAACGCAGTTCCTCGTCCAACAGGACATTGGACTCGTGCGCATGCTCACCGTCGCGCCTGCGGTTCACCACCGCCGGAACGGGCTCGGCCACAAAGAACGCAAGTGGCCGCCCGAGCGTCTCGGCGATCGTCAGTAGTTCGGTGACACTGACCTTGCGCTCACCCCGCTCGATACGACTCACAGCACTGCGGTCCAGACCAAGAGTCTCGCCCAGCGAGCCCTGGGTGCGCCCGACCACCTCCCTCGCGCGCGCGATGCGCTCACCCAGCTCCCTGGTATCCACGTGTGTGATTTTCGCACGCAACGAACCGGGCCGACAACCTGTGTGCAGGTGGGTTCACGCGGGCTGAACCGTGATTCAGCCGAAGACCGCAACTTCAGGCAGGGCGCCAACAGGCGTCGTCTTGCTGGACACTCCGCTTGCTGGGGAATGAGGTCGGGGGACGGCCCGGGTCACCAGCGCGGTCACACGCAGGCCCACGCTGCATTGCTCACTCGCGTCCGATACCTGACTGTCGTAGCTCACTCCTACCATCGCCTCCAAGACGATGGGAGCACGCATCGCAGCCCCAGGAGGTGTACCGGATGGACTACGACGAGTTGGTATTGATGCGCGCGAGCAGCCCGGCGTGGCGGTTGCTCCGCGCCGACAACGCGCCGCTGGTGCTGTCGGTGCTGGGCCGGATCTTCGTGGCGGAGAACGTCCGCATTGTCAGCGCGACCGACCTGACCGCCCGCGTCGACGACGAGCTGTATGCGCTCAACAACCGGCTCGGCGTCGGCACGTTCCCCCGGGCGGCCAGGACGTACCTGGACGACTGGTCGTCGGCCGAGGTGGGGTGGCTGCGGAAGTTCTACCCACTGGGGACGGACGAGCCGCACTTCGACGCCACCCCGGCGGTCGAGAAGGCGATCGGCTTCCTGGAATCCATGCGGGCGCGCACCTTCGTCGGCACCGAATCCCGGCTGACCACGCTGTTCGAGCTGCTGCGCCAGATGGTGTTCGGCGCGCAGGCCGACCCGCAGGTGCGGCTCGCCGAGCTGCGCCGCCGCCGCGAGGAACTCGACGCCGAGATCGCCCAAGCCGAGTCGGGCTCGGTCCCGGTGCTCGATGCGTTCGCCCAGCGCGACCGCTACCAGCAGTTCACGACCACCGCACGGGAGCTGCTGGCCGACTTCCGCGAGGTCGAGGCCAACTTCCGCGCGCTCGACCGGAGCCTGCGGGAACGGATCGCCGGCTGGACCGGCAGCAAGGGCGAACTGCTCGACGACGTGCTCGGCGACCGGGCCGGCATCGCCGAGTCCGACCAGGGCCGCAGCTTCCAGGCCTTCTACGACTTCCTGCTGTCCTCGTCCAAGCAGGCCGAGTTCGCCGACCTTCTGCAGCAGGTGCAGAGCCTGCCGGCGATCACCGAACCCGACGCCCGGATGCGCCGCATCCACTACGACTGGCTCGACGCGGGCGAGCGCACCCAGGCCACCGTTCGGCTGCTGTCCGAGCAGCTCCGCCGGTTCCTGGACGACCAGGTGTGGCTGGAGAACCGGCGGGTGATGGACATCCTGCGCAGCATCGAGTCCACGGCGCTGCGCATCCGAAACCAGCCCGGTCCCGGCCCGACGATGCCGCTGGACGACACTGCCCCGACCATCGTGCTGCCGATGGAACGCCCGCTCTACAGCCCGGCCCGGCACACCGTGCTCGCCGGCAGCCCGATGCCCGCCGACGACGAGCAGTTCGACCACTCGGCATTGTTCGACCAGATCTATGTCGATCCGGCCCCACTGTCCGCCGGGGTGCGGCGGGCTCTCGCCCAGCGCAGCCACGTCGGGTTGCGGACCCTCGTGCACGACCGCCCGCTGCGGCACGGCCTGGCCGAGCTGGTCACCTATCTCTCGCTGCGGGACGAGACCTTCGAGGTCGTGTTCGACGAGCGAGTGTCCGAGGAGATCGCCTGGTCGGACCAGGCCGGGACGCAGCGGGTCGCCACCCTGCCCAGAGTCACCTTCGCCAAGATCGTCAGTCCGGGAGGCCACCAATGAGTTCACCGACGCTCGTCGAACCCGACCTGTCCGTCGCCGTCGTCCAGTTGATGAAGGGTGTCGTCTACCGGGAGACCCACGAGGTGCCCTGGCAACACCTGCTGCAGCTGGCCCCGCGGGTCCGCGACTACGTCGCCGTCCTCGGGCTGACCGTCGTCATCGACGAGTCGGAGGGCTACGCCTTCCTGCGATCGGCGCCGGTCGATGACCTCCGAGACGAGGCGGACGCCGCCGACGGGTCCACGCCTCTCGTGCCGAGACTGGTCGCCCGCCGGTCGCTCTCGTTCCCGGTGTCGCTGCTGCTCGCGCTGCTGCGCCGCAAGCTCGCCGAGTTCGACGCCACCGAGAGCGACGCCCGGCTCATGCTCACCCGGGAGCAGATCATCGAAATGATGCGGCTGTTCCTGCCGCCGGGCCGGCACGAGACTAGGCTCGTCGACGCCATCGACGCCCACATCAACAAAGTGGTCGACCTCGGCTTCCTGCGCCGAGTACCGGGCGGTCAGGTCTTCGAGGTTCGGCGGATCCTCAAGGCCTTCGTCGACGGCCAGTGGCTGGCCGACTTCGACCGGCGCCTGGCCGAGTATGCCGCCCAGTTCACCGATCTCCCGGACGGCGCCGACACCGGCGCCGCGCCCCAACACGACTCGCCGGAGGACTCGCAATGACCGCTGCTGCCGACCCCGAGCTGCCGGATCCGGAACGGGACGGCACGCCCGACCCGGGAACAACCCCGGAATCGGCGGATCGCGGCGGGTATCGCCTCGACCGGATCGAGGTCTACAACTGGGGAACCTTCGACCGGCGGGTGTGGACGCTTCGCGCGACCGGCGAGAACGCCCTGCTCACCGGTGACATCGGATCCGGCAAGTCGACCATGGTCGACGCGATCACCACCCTGCTGCTGCCTGCCCACCGGATCTCGTACAACAAGGCCGCTGGCGCCGAGAACAAAGAACGGACCCTCAAGTCGTACGTGCTCGGACACTACAAGTCCGAGCGCAACGAGATCACCGGTGCGTCCAAACCGATCGGGCTGCGCGACGCCGGCTGCTATTCGGTGATCCTCGGCGTGTTCGTCGACTCCACCACCGGGTCGACGGTGACCCTGGCCCAGCTGTTCTGGTTCCGGGACGGCGCTCACAGCGGGCCGCCGGACCGGCTCTTCGTGGTCGCCGAGACCGACCTCGGCATCGCCTCGGACTTCGCCGACTTCGGCGGCGACGTTCGCGCGCTGACCCGGCGGTTGACCCGGCGGGGCGCGTCGGTGCACCAGCGGTTCACCGACTACGGCCGGGACTTCCGCCGGATGCTCGGCCTGGCCTCGGCGCAGGCGATGGAACTGTTCCATCAGACGGTCTCGATGAAGTCGGTCGCCAACCTCAACGAGTTCGTCCGCATGCACATGCTCGAGCCCTTCGACGCGGCCGAGCGGATCGCCACCCTGGTGCTGCATTTCGACGATCTGGTCAAGGCGCACGAGGCCGTCCGGCGGGCCCGCGACCAGCTCGCCGCCCTCACCCCGTTGCTCGCCGAATGCGACGCCCACGACGCGACCAGGGCGCAGATCCTCGACCTGGTCCGGCAACGGGATTCGCTGCCCTTCTTCATCGCCGAACTCAAGTCGGTCCTCCTGCAGGACCGGTCGACCGCGCTGACCGCCCAGGTCGCCGGGAACGACGCCCGGCTCGAACGCTGGGACGCCGAGTTGGCCGAGCTGGCCGCCACCGTGTCGCGCCTGGAGCTGGAACGGGCGGGCTTCGGCGGCGACCGGCTGGCGCAGATCGAGGTCCAGCTGCGTGAGGACGCCGACCTGGAACGGGCCCGCCGGGCCAAACACCGGCAGTTCATCGACCTGCTGGGCGAGGTCGACCTGGAACCGGTTGACGGGCCGGAACAGTTCGAGCCACGGAGGGCGCAGATCACGGCGGCGGCCGACGCGATCGACGCCGCGACCGCCGAGCGGCAGAACCGGCTGACCGAGATCGACGTCGAGCGCAGCGAAGTCGATCGTGACGCGGCCGAGGTGAACGAGGAACTACGCAGCCTGGCCGCACGCACCAGCAACATTCCGCGGCGGAACCTGGCACTCCGGACCACCCTGTGCACCGAACTGGGCATCGATTCCGAACAGCTGCCGTTCGCCGGTGAGCTGATCGCCGTGCGACCGGAGGAGTCGGAGTGGGAGGGCGCTGCGGAACGGCTGCTGCACGGCTTCGGGATCAGCATGCTGGTGCCCGACGAGCACTACCCGGCCGTGTCCGACTGGATCAACGAGCACCACCTCGGCGGCCGGTTGGTGTACTACCGGGTGCCGCGCCGGGTGGCGTACGGGTCCACGCCGGTGATCGGCACGGACGCCCTCTACGGCAAGCTGGAGATCAAGGACTCCCCGCTGTTCGACTGGCTCGACCGGGAGCTGCGGATCCGCGCCCCGCACGAGTGCGTCGCCTCGATGGCGCAGTTCCGGCGCACGCCCAAGGCGATCACCCGGGCCGGCCAGATCAAGTCGGACCAGCGGCACGAGAAGAACGACGAGCAGCGCATCGACGACCGTCGACGTTATGTGCTCGGCTGGACCAACCAGGCCAAGGTCGATGCACTGCTGCAGCAGGCCGCGGGCCTGCAGGAGCGGCTGAACACGCTCACCGCGCAGCGCGGCCGGATCGCCGCCGCCCGCGACGAGCTGCAGTCGCGGGGGAGGTCGCTGGCGCAGTTGCGCATGTTCACCGACTACACCGAACTGGATTGGGTCGCGGTGGTGAACCGGATGGCGACGCTGAGCCAGGAGAAGGAGCAGCTGGAACGCGATTCGGCCGAACTGGGCCGGATCACCCAGCAGCTCGAGGAGCTGCGCGGGACCCAGACCCGCCGGAAGAAGGAGCGGGACACGCTGGTCGGCGACACCGGCGGGCTGCGGACCACCCTGAAGGAAGCGGCGGCCGCGCTCGCCGAGGTGCGCGCGCTGCTCGCCGAACCAGCCGCGGCGAACGCCGCCGCCGACTTCCCTGCCCTGTCCGAGCGCATTCCGGGCGACGAGCAACCGGTCGATCCCGCTGGGTGCGACCGAGTGCAGGCGGCCGTCGGGGCCACCCTCACCAAGCTCGTCGAGGTGCGCCACGGCCGGCTCACCACCATAGGCAACCGGATCGTCGCCCAGATGGGAGACTTCCGACGGAAGTACCCGATGGAGACGTCCGAGCTGGACGATTCGGTCGAGTCCGCCGACGAGTACCGGCAGTTGCATCGGCGGCTCGTGCAGGACGACCTGCCCCGGTTCGAGGCCGACTTCAAGAACTACCTGAACACCAACACGATCCGGGACATCGCCGGCTTCCATTCCCAGCTGCTCCGGCAGGCCGACGACATCCGCGAACGGATCGGCACCATCAACGCCTCGTTGTTCGCCATCGACTACGACCCGGGACGGTATGTCCGGCTCGAGCACCGGCACACCGACAACATGGAGATCCGCGACTTCAAGGCCTCGCTGCGGGAGTGCACCGACTCGGCCCTGGGCGGCGACGACTCCGACCAGTATTCCGAGCAGAAGTTCCTGCAGGTCAAGCAGGTCATCGAGCGCTTCCGCGGACGGGAGGGCCAGGCCGAGGCGGACCGCGCCTGGACCAGGCGGGTCACCGACGTGCGCAACTGGTTCGAGTTCTCGGCCAGCGAACGCTGGCGCGAGGACGACGCCGAGTTCGAGACGTTCACCGGCTCCGGCGGCAAGTCCGGCGGGCAGAAGGAGAAACTCGCCTACACCATTCTCGCCGCCTCGCTGGCCTACCAGTTCAAGCTGGACCTGCAACCGGGCGTCGCCGCCCGCACGTTCCGGTTCGTGGTGATCGACGAGGCGTTCGGTCGCGGCTCCGACAAGTCGACGAAGTTCGCGCTCCGGCTCTTCCGTGAACTCGGCCTGCAACTGCTCATCGTGACGCCGCTGCAGAAGATCCCGATCATCGAACCGTTCGTCGCGTCTGTCGGCTTCGTCGACAACATCTCCGGCAGCCGATCCCGCCTGCAGAGCATGACGATCAGCGAGTACCGGGACTTCCGGGACCGCGAGGCACCGCCGGAGGGGGAGACCGGCCGTTGACCGCCGCCGCGTGGGGCCGGCCGGCCGAGGTGATGGCGTGGCTGCGTCACCGTTGGGACGACGGCACCTTGCTGCGGGCTCACCTGTCCGGGGAACCGTGGGTCCCGATCGTTCGGCCGATTCGCGGGCCGACCGCGCGCGAGCTGACCGCCCGCTTCGACGAGGTCGCCGGTTGGGTGCGGGCGTGGACGCCGGCGGCGGCTCGTCCCTGGCGGTTGCAGACCCGGGCGGTCGGTGGCCGGCACGCCGGGGTCAACCAGGTGCCCTACCGGGTCTGCATCGACGACCCGACGACGTTGTGGACCGTGCTCGGCGTGCGATCGGATGTCGATCTCGTGCAGGACCGGCTGGCCGACGCCCGAGCGCGGGCGCCGCGGCTGGCCCCCTGGATCAGCGCGCACCCGATGACGGTCCTTCGGATGGGGGAGACCTGGCCGCTGCTGGTGGACACGGTCCGGTGGATCGATGAGCACGCCGCCCCTGGCCTGTACCTGCGGCAGGTCGACGTCGCCGGCGTCGACACCAAGTTCATCGAGGCGCACCGCGGGGTGCTCGGCGAGCTGCTGGATGCGCAGCTCGACCCCTTGCGGATCGACACCGACCGGCCCAGGGGCGATTTCGCCGGACGGTACCGATTCGCCCGCAAGCCCGGGTACGTGCGGTTCCGTCCGGACCCCGCCGATCCCAGGTTCAGCGGGCTGACCGAGCTGACCCTGCGGTTCTCCGACTTCGCGGCTCAGGCGCCCGCCGGGCGCCGCGTGATCGTCGTCGAGAACGACGTCTCGTACCTGGCGCTGCCCCAACCGCCTGGCACCCTGGTCGTTTTCGGCAGCGGGTACGCGCTGTCCGGACTCGCACCCGCCGACTGGCTCGCCGAGCGTCAGGTCGACTACTGGGGCGACCTGGACACCCACGGGTTCCGCATCCTGGACCGGCTGCGCCGTCTGGTGCCCGGCGCCCGATCGATTCTGATGGACCGAGCGACGCTGCTCGCGCACCCCAACCAGTGGGTGCG
>DATDBV010000704.1:0-24476 GCA_036524715.1 Nakamurella sp.
GCCTCCGGCACCCACGAGCAGCAGGAGCTGACCTTCCGGCCCGACGGCACGGTCGCCTTCACTCGGCCCGGAGCCATCTACCGCTGGGACCAGACCGAACCACCCGAGACTGCCTGCCATCCAGGCGGGATCGGCCGATGAGCGTCCACCAAAGACGAGACCCCCTCGCCGCGGCGGTCCGCCGGGCCACCCAGACGCGAGCCGAGAAGCAGCCCAGCGCCGGGCAGCAGATCATGGCCACCGTCGACATCGCCGGCGAACAGGACCTCCGGGTGGACACCCACGGCTCCGGCAACCGCAAGGACTGGGGCGGTCACATCGCCGTCTCCACCGACAACCTGCTGATCTACCTGCACGACCAACTCGCCGCCCGCCAGTACGCCGAAGCCTGGATCGACGCCTGGTACAACGCCTCCCGGCTGCCCAAGACCGTGCAAACCGGGCCATCGGAGCACGGCCCGGTCATGATGGTCCGCGCCCACGGCACCGACACCGTCGACCACGTCTTCGACGCCGCTCACCACCTGGCCATCATCCGCATCGGCGGCCTCACCTGGCGGATCCACGACCAGGCCGCCTGGGCCACCACCGAACGCAAGTGGCGGGAGGTCTCCGCGCTTGCGCCGTTGGTCCTGCCGGTCAACCGCTACCAGGCGGCAAAACCCCGGCCCACCAAGGACTACGAACAGCGACCGGCCTGGGCCGAGATCCGCGGACCTCGACCCACCCTGTGACCTCCGGACACGACGACGACCCCTGCGATGCGGCTCGAGTTCCTGGCACCCGGCGTGAGTTGTCCACATCGCCCCAGATCCATCCACAACTTTCCCGCTCGTCCCCGCGGGCCGCTCGAAGGAGCCGACAGTGAACGCCATGTACGCGATCACCATCTCGGTGCTGGGCACCGACGCCGAGACCTCACTCCGGGAGTGACGTCCAGTCCACCATGGATGTCCTGCGCGACGGCCTGGACCATTGGGTCGAACCAGGTCGCAAGGTGCGCTGGGAGATCCGTTGCCCCAGCGGCCGGGACCGCCGGCCAGATCACCGTCTACGACCCGACCAACACCGACCGAGATGTGCACCGGCACCTACAGACCGTCCGCCAGGTCCTGACCGAGGAGGCCACCGATGCCGCGCTCACCTGACACCACGACCCGCGGGTGGACGATCGCCCGCCGCGTCGGCAACGGCGTCCTGATCGTCCTCGGCACCGCCGCGGCCGCCGTGGTCCTGTACTTCCTGGTAGTCATCGGAACGCTCATCCTCGGCCTGGTCCTGGGCCTGTGGCTGGCCCGGCTGGCGCCCGGATGATGTCCGGCATGTACTGACCCCGATCAGACCCCGGCCGTCGATTGAGCCACCCAGAATTCGGTGAGTTCCTCGACCCGGCCGGCCAGCCGGCCGTCGGGCAGGTGAGTGCGACCCAGAGTAACCGGGCCGTGGCTGTTCTCGCTGCGCCCGAGCCCGACGGTGCCGTCGTCGCACCGATACAGGGTGACGTACTCGCCCCAGCTGAGCCGATGCGTCTCGACGTCCGTGGGGCGGGTGATGTCGGCGCCGTCGCCGATCACCGTGTGCCCACCGATCCGCAACGACCCGCTGACGCTGGCGGTGCCGCAGACCAGGGCGTGGCCGCCGACCTGCGCCCGCCCCGAAACCCAGGCCTGCCCCGTAACTTTGGCGTGGCCATGGACCCAGGCGTGGCCGTCGACGACGGCACCATCGGTGACGGTGGAGTCGCCGAAGACCTGGGCATGGCCGGCGACGCTCGCCCGGCCGGAGACGACGGCCCGGCCGAACACCCACCCGTCGCCGTCGATGACGGCCTGCTCGATGGCGGCGGCCCACCCTGACAGCACCGCCCGCCCCTGCAACCGGGCGGTGCCGCCGAGCATGCCGTGCTCGACCAGCTGCGCCCGCCCGGCGACGGTCACCGCGCCGAGGGCGACCGCACTGCCCCCGACCACGGCCTGATCCTGTACGAGGGCACCGGCGGCGACCCGGGCCGTCGGCGCAACGGAAGTCCGGTCGCCTACGGACGCCACCGACCGGTTCGGCGCACGGTGAGAGGGTGATTGTCTTGAACATGTTGTCCTCAAAGGGCTTTCGACAGTATCTCTACTGTTCTCGGTTCGTGGGAGTTCGGTGGTGCCTGAACGCCCGTGATTGGGTGCAGGACTGGGTTTCTCCTGGCGGGAAACCAGGATGACGTTTCGTCGGGATTCTCGACGGTTTGGTGATATTATCAATCGATGCACTCTCTGAGTGAACAGTGCAGTCGATGAAGCTTGCGGTGGTGCGGAGCATCGGTTCTCCGCGCGGGTTGCGGACGGCGCAGGACGTCGAGGACTTCGAGCAGGAGATCGTCGATCAGTACGCGTTGTCGATGGCGGCTGCCGGTTTGAGCGATTGCCATGTGCGGCAAACGCGTTCGGTGGTCGTGGAGTTCGCCCGGTCGCTGCCGGGCCCGTTGTGGTCGGGGTCGTGCGACGACGCCGACCGGTTCCTGGCCGCGCAGCGTGTGGCGGGCAACGCGGTGAGCACCCGGGCAGGCAAGGCTGGCGTGTTGGCGCTGTTCTACGAGTTCCTGATCGCCCGGTATCAGGGCGACATCCACGCGCTGACCGGTGTTGTGGTGCAGCAGCCGATCGATGAGTACAACCGGCAGTCGGGTGCCTCGCTGGGCAAGGTCAGGGTCCCGCCGGCGGAGGACGAGATCGATGCGCTGTTCACCGGGTGGCGCGAGTGGGTCCCGCACGCCCGCAAGTACCTGCCCGCCGCCCGGGACTATTTCGCGGCGTCGTTGTGGCGCCGCGTCGGCTTGCGGATCAACGAGACCGTGATGCTCGACATCCGGGACTGGCGACCCGACCTGGGCGCGTTCGGGAAGCTGCACGTGCGACACGGCAAGGGCAGCAAGGGCCGCGGCCCGAAAGCCCGCCTGGTACCGGCGGTCAACGGCGCGGACCAGCTCATCGATTGGTGGCTGGCGGAGGTCCGGCACCAGTTCGGCAGCGACTGGGCGGACCCGGACGCCCCGATGCTGCCCAGCGAGCGCCGCGACACCGACCTGGACCGCTGCCGCCGGGTCGGCACCAACGCGTTGCGGCAGGGTCTGGTGGTGTCGGTCCGAACGTGGCTGCCGGCGTGGTCGGGTCGGCTGACTCCGCATGTGCTGCGCCACTTCTGCGCCTCGTCGCTGTATCTGAACGGGATGGATCTGAAAGCGCTGCAGGACCTTCTTGGACACCAGTGGTTGGCGACCACATCCGGGTACGCCCACGTCCGCAGCGACCACATCGAGCAGGCCTGGTTGACCGCGAACCAGCGACTGGAAGCCCGCTTCACGGAAAAGGTATGAACTGATGCAGTGGACCATGCGGCTCAAGGCCGCGGAGCGTGGGATCTGGAAGTCCGCCGAGATGCGCCGCCGGCTGGCCGACGCCGGTTTGGAGCTCAGCGCCGGGAAGATGTCCGCGCTGTGGACCGGAACCCCGACCACGATCCGCCTGGACGACCTCGACGTGATCTGCGATGTGCTGGGCTGTGGGCCGTCCGAGCTGCTCATCCGCGAGCCCGACAAGGTCGCCGCCCGCCGCCCCGACCGGGCCGAGACCGCTACCGGTGAGCAGTCGACATTCGTTGTCGCGCCCCGCTTCGGCAAACCCAAATCCGAACCGCCGCTATGACCCTGCCACCGGCGACCTGCGTCGCGTGCCAGGTCAACAAGGTCGCCTGGGTCAAACCACGCGTCGACTACTGCTACCAGTGCCTGCCCGGTGGACCATTCAGCCCGCCACCGTGCCGGGCGTGCGGATCGGAGCGGTACTACAGCGACGGCCTGTGCGACCGGTGTCATCCCGGCGGCCCGATGCACGTGGGCTCGTGCCGCGGCTGCCTGGCCTGGGGCGTCTACCGTCACAACAACTGGCATTGCTGGTCGTGCCGCAAGTGGCAGAGCTTCTACCCGACGGGCCGTTGCGGGTACTGCGGCCGGACCACGCCGATCGGCAGGCTGGGTGCGTGCCGACTGTGCCTGGAACAGGCCCGGGTGGCCCAACAACCCGGTCAGGTCCTGCAACTGGCCGCGGCGAACCGGCACGGCCAACAGCTGTTCTTCGCGAACATGCAATGCAGCCACGCCGCCACAATCGCGTCTGGGAGGGGCGGACCGCCCGGCCGGCGAAGGCGCCCCGGACGCTGGTCGTGGTTCCGGTCGAGCAACTGGCCCTGTTCGCGGCGATACCCGACCGAGTACTGGTCAAGCAGCGGGCGTTGCGCGTGGAGAGCGAACTGGTCACCTACTGCAAGGACGTCGTGGTCGAAAAGGCCGCCAAGCACGGCTGGAGCATCCGGCAACGCAACGACGCCATCAGATCCCTGCGGATCCTCCAGGTCCTGCAGGACACCCCGGGGGCCAAGATCCGGGCGTCCGAGGTGCAAGACTCAGCCGCTACGGCGGCAGCGTGATGTCCGCGCTCGACATCCTCGACGCCGCCGGGCTTCTGATCGACGACCGACCCGACACCATCACGAGCTACTTCGCCCGCAAGACCGCCGGACTGCCCGAGGCGATGACATCGCAGCTGACCGTCTGGCTGGACGTCATGCTCAACGGCAGCCAACAGGCGCCCCGCCGCCGATCCCGGGACCCGCAGACCGCCCGCCTGCACCTCCTGGCCATCGCCACGATCGCCCACGCCTGGGCCGCCGCCGGCCACCGGTCGTTCGCCGAGATCACCACCAAACACATCCGTGCCGCGCTGCCCGAACGCGGCCCAGGCCGCACCGTCGCCGAGACAGGCCTCCGGTCTCTGTTCTCGGTGCTCAAGGCCCGGAAATTGATCTTCACCGACCCGGCCCGCGGGCTGCGCCTGACCCCGGTCAACCACACCGTCCCGCTGCCCCTGAACACCGCCGCCATCCGCGCCGCGCTGGACTCGCCCGACCCGGCGGTCGCGCTCGGCGTCGCCCTTGTCTGCTTCCACGCCCTGACCAGCCAACAAATCGTCGGCCTCACACTCACCGACATCGTCGACGGCAAACTCAATCTCGCTGGCCGAAGCATCCCGATCGCCGAGCCCGTCCGGGTTCGACTGACCGCCTACCTCGACCATCGCCAACGAACATGGCCCGCCAGCATCAACCCGCACCTGTTCATCAGCCGGCGCAGCGCCCCACGACTGCGACCCGTCGGTCGCCAATTCCTCTGGCAGTACATCGATATCAAGCCACAAGCATTGCGGGAAGACCGCATCCTGCAGGAGATCCACGCCACCGGCGGCGACGTCCGCCGCATCTGCGATCTGTTCGGCATCAACATCCAGACCGCCGAGCGGTACGCGAGCACCCTGGCGAACACCACCGACTCGCCAAGACCTCCGGTTCCCCGAACCCGAAACCGCACGTAACATGACCATCACCAACTACCCTCGGGTTCCGCTGTTTTCGACCCCAGAAGACCGGAACCCGTAACCCTTCTTGGTCATCCGTTGGTCGGTGTTGAACATGATCTTTTCGCGGTCGGACAGAATGGTCTGTACCCGGAACGATTTGGTGGGGAGTTTCCAGAGCGCTTCGCCGACACCGGCGCCGGCGACGACTTCCCGTTCCGCCTGGGTGAGCGCCAGATCCGTCGTGGCGCGGTCGAGTTCACCGGGGGGCCTGCCGGAACACCACCCTGGTGTCACACAGCGACAGGAGCCCTTGGGCTTTCTTGACGGCGGCGGAGTCGGCGTGGCCGACCTTGTCCGGGTCGGACAGGGCATGCATGGCCAGGATGTTCGCGATTCCGTAGTGCCGGGACAGCCGCAGGTCCGCGTTCATCCGGTCGAGCTGCGCCTCGCCGCTGATGATCCGCCACGCCTCGTCGTACACGAACAAGCGTTGCCCGAACGCCGGATCCGACATCGTCGAACCCACCCACGCCGAGCAGCACAGCATCACCAGCGACTGCAGCAGGTCGTCGTCCCCCAGGGCGGCGGAGCCGAGCGCGATCATCGGCGCCAACGGGTCGAACCGCACCGTCGACGGCCCGTCGAACAGACCACCGAGATGCCCGTTGATCAACGACGACAACACCGCATAGACCGGCTGCCCGCGGTGCCGCAGCAACTCCGCGTCATACCCCGCGGCCCGGGCCCGAGCTTCGTCGGGGTTCGCCAGGTGGTGCGCCACATCCGGCAGGGTCGAGGTGCCCGAATGTTGGACGGCCGCCGCCAGCGCCAGGTCCAGCGCGGCGACCGCGAGGGGTTCCAGCGGCGCGATCGCCGGGGCGGCGGTCGCGACCAGGGCCACGAGCAGCTTCTGCCGGCGGGACCACACCTCACGCTCCCACATCGCCGGGTCCTTCCCCGCGGGCTTCACCCCGCCGTCCAAGGGGTTGAGCCGAGGGGGCAGGCCGCGGCCCAGGCGGATCCCCTGCCCGCCCAGGGCGATCGCCAGGCGCAGCCAGTCGTCCTTGGGGTCGCCGGGGACGACGACCCGCCGGCCGAACGGCAGGTTCCGCACCGCCAACGCCATCGCGGTGTTCGTCTTTCCCCAGCCGATGTTGCCGACCATCATGATGTTGGTGTTCGACACCAACCTCGGGCGCCGGTTGTACAGGTCGAACCCGCAGTAGCAGAACGACGCCCCGGAGTACGAGTCCCGACCCACGTACACCCCGGCGGAGCCGAGGCCGCCGTCTGCCAGGAACGGGTACACGTGCGACAGGTTCGCCGTCGTCGCCCGATGCTTCCGCAGCTTCAGCCCCCTGCTGGTGCGGCCGGCCCAGGGCCGCTTCTCGCCGGCCTTCGGGGTGCGGGACCGGTACTCCGCCTTCCGCGCCAACCCCTCCGCCGCCTTCGCCGCGGCGGCCCGGTCCTGCTGCTCCCGGACGAGCTGGTCGGCTGCCGCCCGCCATTCCCGCCGCGCGCGGCGCCGATCCTGTCGATTGGCGTCGTCGGGCAGGAAGCCGCCGGAATGCGCGATGGCGGTGTTGTTTTCGTTCATGGTCAGAATCCTCGGGTGAGTGGGAGGGCGGCGGCGGCGAAGGCCTGCATCTGTTGCCCGGCCAGGACGCGGGCTTCGCAGCCGGCCTGGATCGCGGCCTGCCGCACCGCCCCCACCGCGAGGGTGAGCTGATCCAGGGTGGGTGCGCTGACCACGAGGAGGCCGGCGTAGCCGATGTCGCCGTGGCCGGCGTTGATCTCCGCTTCCCGCTGCAACGTGTCGGACAGTTCGTCACTGTCGGCGAGGTTCTCCACCTGGCCCAGGCGGTGCCGGTCGTGCGCGTTGGAGATCAGCTCGGTCTTGTCGTGCTGGACCTGCTTCATCGCCTTCCCGGTCGGCACCGGCTCGTAGATCAGGCTCAACCGCCGGTCGATCCCCGGCGTCAGCACCAAGGGTGCCAGGAACGTCGGATACACCAGGCTCCGTGGCCATTCGATCAACCACAACACGCAGTGGTAGGCAGTGTCCGTGCGCAGGTAGTCCCAGTGTTCCTGCACTGCTAGGGGTCCCGCCGAGGCGAGGTTCCGTCCGGCGGTCGGCGTGTAATCCAGCACCGGGCGGATCGCCGGGTCGTACGCGCACCGCAACTCATACGCCAGGTTCTCTGCGGTGAGCCAGCCTTCGACGGCCAGGCTCGAGTCCTCCAAGCGAACGCGCGCGCGGTCCCAGCCGATTTGGCGGCCACCGAGTCGTAGTTGACCGGCAGATCAGAGCGAGGGCTGGTCGATCTCCGCGATCGCCTGCCACTGGGGCGAAGATCGAAGGATCATCCGGGCCTTCGTCACCCGGGGAGCGGACCGCCGGCGTCGGTGCAGCTGCCGTCCCGTCGGGTGCGAGCTGTTCGCGCTGGACGGGCGGGACTCTGCGCCGCCGGCACGGAGTGAGCGCGGCATGACCAACGGGCACCGCCCTGGTGCTGGCCGAGCGTGCGGCCGAGACCCTGCGTGCGCGCAACCACCGCACCCGTGATTCCCAGGTCTTCACCAGGGCCGGCCGTGCTCTACCGGCTGGTCGGCGATCTCGCCCTGGTCGCCGACCGGCTCCCACGGCTGGTGGTCCAGCTCGAACGCTGGCTGCGCGCCGAACACAACGCCGGCCGCGACCTGGCCGACACCGGCAGCGATTCCGGCCTGTTCATCATCGCCGCGACTGCGCAACTGGCCGACGCCGGCGACGCCGCGCACGACCCTGGTCCAGGGCTCTGACCACGCTCGGCAGCACCTGGCCCGTCTGGACGACCACCGGGGCGATCTTCGGTGGCCGAGAAGTCGATGCCGGACCCAACAACCACGCTCCGAACCCAGGGCTGTCGTCTCGACCGCAGTCGGGGCATCTTTTCGAGCGCGGTTGACGCGTGGCTCCGCGCAAGACGGGGGGCTCCGCGCAAGACGGGGGGCTCGCGCGACACCGGCGGTCCCTGACCACCTACCAGCCACTCGAGGGAGCCCGCTTCATGCTCACACCGGAGGGAGATGTGGACGCACACGCCCTGCACCGGCGGGGCTGGCCGATCTCCGCGATCGACACCTGGGGAAGGACCGAAAGACCATTCGGGCGTACGCGACCGACGACCGACCGCCGGGGTCCCGGCGTCGGTCGCCCCGGACGTGTTCGAACCGTTCGTGGAACTACGGCCGTGAGCGGTTGACCTTGGACCCGCGCGTGTGGCGACTGGCCGGTACGACGGGTTGCAGCAGTTGAGGTCCGACATTCCTACCCGCCGCGGCCGCAGACGTAGCACACCGGCCGTCCACCGTTGTGGACACGCCCGCTCCCATCAACGAGAACCTGGCACGCCAGCACGTCGGCCTGGACACCGAGACCGCCGCTCAGGTCATACCGGATGCCTTCGCAGCATTCGACGGCGAGATCACTGCGACCGTCATCCGGGAAACTCGCGCGCAGATCACCAACTTCGAACCTGACGACGACCTAACCCTGACCGCGGCCGAATGCGCCATGGACGAAGTCGATGCCGAGCGTTTGCCGAGCGGATCGCCGCCGAGATGGCCGCCTCCGATCGGGCTACGCGCGGGGGTAACCCGGTCTTCCCGAGGGGGGAACGGGAAGACCGGGCGCGTCACGGTAGCGCCTGGCTCGCGCCATCGCGAGTCGCCGCGTGGGGCATAGACTCGGCCGGTCGCCGTGGAAGTCGCAGCGTCGTTGGGGACAGCGCCCGGGAGTGTCCGGGGGGTCTCTCCCGGGCGCACCACCGCGAGGTTGATACTGTCTGAGGACCCGCAGCGAAGGACGAACGGACGCCCGGCCCCCAACCGGAGGAAACCGGGCGCCACACCCATAGGTGCGCTCAGGTGGTCAGATCCCGCCACAGCCCGCGGCGACCTGCGAACCCGACCGGCGGGAGCAGCAGGTGGGCAACCCCCGAGCGGTGAGCCTGGTCATCAAGCTACCACCGAGCCAAGGACACAGTTGATCAACATTCGCAGGCCAGATCGGGTCCGCCGGGCGACCGCGTTTCCGAACGGCCGGCGCGAGGCGCTATTGGTGCCGGCCGAGATCAAGGCCGGGACGTGCCTTTTTTGCCTGGCGCGGCGCAAAGATCGCCGGTGTCCGTCTGGCTCCGCACGGGGAAGCCGCCGAAACCGCGCTAGCCGCACTCCCAACACCCGTTCGTCGGACCGGCAGGGCACGGCGGTGGGCCTTGGTCGACCGTGCAGGCAGCCAACGGGCGCCGCGTGGCCTGGTCGCGGTTTCGCGAGGGTGCCAGCTCGGGTCGACACGATGGCCGGCCGTTGCTGCGTTCCGGTCAGCGCGGTGCTGCGACGGTCGGCCCGCGTGATCAGGATGATCCGGCGGGCGGTTCGGCGCCGGGGCTAGCTGTGCGGCGCGACACGTGAGATATCGCCGCTCCGGCTGGCTGGCGGTCAGGCGGGCGGCGCGTAGATAGCACTGTTGGGCCGCGTCGTGGTCGCCGAGCTGTTCCAGAAGTTGAGCGCGGACGACGACCAGGCGATGGGACTGCGCCAGTCGCTGGTCGCCGTCCAGAGTGTCCAGCGCGGCCAGACCGGCCGTCGGTGAGCAGCATCAGCGCGAGGATGCCGGCGACCTCGCCGTCGCCGGGCCGCAACCGGTGAAGCCGGATCGCCTCTGCCGTCAGATCGGGTCGTTGCAGGTTGGATCCCGAGGTGGCGGTGTATCCCTCGTTGAACATCAGATACCGCACATGCAGCACGACGGCGAGCCGACCGGCATGTTCGCCGGGGGTGGGCAGCTCGAATTGGGGGCGCCGGCGTCCCGGATGCGTTGCTTGGCCCGGCTGATCCGCTGCGCCATCGTCGTCTCGTGCACCAGGAACGCCGCGGCGACCTGTGCGGTCGACAGGCCACCGACCGCTCGCAGGGTCGGGGCGAGCTGCGACGGCGGGGACAGCGCGCCGGGTGGCAGCACAGGAACTGCACCGTCAGGGTGTCGTCCGGGCTCGTCGGGATCGCCTGTGTCGGTCGAGCATGGCCGCGGTCTACCGACGCCGACGGGCGCCGTCCGCGCGCCAGTGATCCACCAGCGTTCGGGGTGGCGACGGTGACCAGCCAGGACCGGGCCGGACGGGAACACCCTGGGCCGGCCACTGGGTGGCCGCGGCGAGCAGCGCCCTCCAGTACCGCGTCCTCGCAGGCGTCGAACTGACCATGCCGACGCGCGAGCACGCCCAGGACCTGCGCCGCCAGGTCACGCAGTAGCTCCAGGAACGATCCGCTCGGTGGTTCCCGGTCTGTCACCGCGTTAGTCCGGCGGGGGCGGCTCGTCTGTGATCCGCCGAATCTCCCTCGGGTACTCGGTGGCGGCGACGACCCGAGGCGATCTCGACCGCCCGCTCCCTGGTGCCCTCAATGATCCAGTAACCGGCCAGGGACTCCTTGAGCTCGGCGAACGGCCCATCCGTCGGGGCCGGTGCGCCGTCGACGAACCGCACGGTCGTGGCCCGGCTCGGGTCGATCCGGTGGCGGCTCTCCTCCACCTCACCCGATTCCGCAGCTCCCCGAAGATGACGATGATGCGGATGGACGGGGCTCCGGTCGGCCAGTGAAGCGCCCCAACCGAACATCATGATCATGTACTTCAATGCTGGGGTTCCCTTTCGTCATGCATCGGCGTCGGGGCTCCGCCGTCTGGTCGGAGCCGCCACCGCCGTCCTCGAGATCGTGACGGAAGTTTCCCGTGTTGTCCGTACCCCGGTCGCCTTGACATGGGCCATGATCCCCCGGCCCGCGGCGCGGGGAGCTCCGGCGAGGGGACTGCTTCCGCGCGCGGAAGAACCGTTCGGCCTTCTCGTCCATCGGCCTTCTCGTCCATCGGGACATCAGCTCCACCCGCAACTCGTCCAGGGTGGTCTCCGCGGGGTCGTCGAACCGGGGCCACCATCATGCGGCGGATCGGCGCTCATGACCGATGCTTTCGAGATGTTCACCGGCCGTTTGGTGGTTCAGGCATCGTTGTCGCCGGTACGGTCCATACCCGCCCCCCGGGCCGGCCAGCGGTGGTGCGCGCGTGTCGCTCATCCACTGCCTGTGTCGGTTCGCCTACGTATCTCCTGGGAGACGACTACTTCATGACCCCCACCCAGCGGCATCGGCCCCACGACCCCACCGAGCACGACCACGTCCACGGCGACGGATGCGGCCACCGGGCCGTCCCCCACGACGACCACCTGGACTACCTGCACCACGGGCACTGGCACGCACCCCACGACGGACACTACGACGAACACCCCAACCTGGACTACTGACGACCCCGAGATTTGCGGCCGCCACCGCTGATCTTCCCCACATGGTGCCGGCGACGAAGATCCGGTCCGCCGAGCACCGCCACGATCGGACCGTGCGGATGGGTCGACTGGCCGACGCGCGTTTGATGGCGCCCGCGCTACCGCTCGATAGCCACACCGGAGTGCGACGGACTGACCCGGTTCGGGCGATGTTCGATGACTTCGGCCTGTTGGAAGATGACGCAGCGCCCAGCGGTGGACCCCGACCTACCACTGGGCGTGCCCCTGTTTCGAGGTAATTTACCCGAAATCAGCCCGTTCGCCCGCTGACACAAGTACTGTCCTATTTGCCCCGTCTGTCGGGGGACGCGGCGTGACTCGGTGTGCAACCACCCCTTCCCGCACACCGGTCCCGCTCAGCCTGACCGCTCACTTGCGATCCGGGTCACCTTGTCGACCCGGCGGTCACCATTCGGCCCTGGAAAACTCGCCCATCCCGGCCCACCACCACGCAGGTCGAAGAAGTCCACTTCCCGAGATCCGGCAACGGCAACTCGCGAACCGTCGCAGCGACAACACGTGCCAGCATGACTTTACCGAACTCCACCCCACGCTCGACCGGAAAGCCTTGTAGCGACTGACCTTCGATCGAGCACGACTGACCCACCCCAGCTCAACCCTGCCCTGTCTTGACAGCGCGATCGACGACCCGCTCGCTGGACACATCGCAATCCTCGGACCGGCCACGACGCGGCGCCGAGCAGGGCGACCAGATCAAGAAAGGCCGGCGATCATCACCATGGCCACCCCGGCGAACACATGACCCCCGCCGCCAGCCACCGCGGTCCGCTCCATCGCATCCGCCCGGTCACGTTCCGAGGAACTTCAGCAGACGAGCCTCGCGGCCGGGCGCAGGTTGCGGCAGTGCGTTGGGCAGCGGACCGAGTTCGCCGACGAGCCGGTAGTGCTCGGCCGGACTGGTGAATGCGTGCCGGTCGCGGGTGCGGTGTTTCGGGGTCGCGGAGGGCTTGCGTGGCCCGCTCGGCAAGTTCCAGATTTGGTCACCGGTCACTCCCGCCGGTTATCCCGGTGCTCTGGAAAGCGCGACAGGACCCAATCAACTCGGCAATTCACGACCCCGCGGCGACCTGGGCATGATGCTGATCGGCATGCCCGGCTTCGACCGGTAAATGGCACGCTACCCCCGCTGTATTACCAGATCGGCTTTCCACAAATGCGGATTTCCGAACCGTAGGCCAACGGCGCGGAAACCGCGCCAATCCAAGCCATTGGACTCTCCGACGGCCTCCTGATCCTGCTGGCGAATCATCAGGCCCGGCACGCGACCGGAGGCTTGAGAGGCGCGAACACTCAATCCAGGGAGGTGCTGCAGCACTTGGCCCATCGCCGCATCGGCGAGTGATGTGGACGGCAAGTTTGGTGTCAGTTCGTGCAGGGGGAGCGAAAAGGGTCCTCCGATGCGAGCCCAGACCGCCTCGGCCTGTCGAGCTGCGCAATGGCGCCCGTACCGATTGGGTGGGCGCTCGGCGTACGGTGAGCCGACCTGGGCATACTGACCCCATGGAGGCACACCCGCGAGAGGAGGAAAGGATTGCTGACCTGGTCGTCTATTAATTCGGCGCCTTGGGGCCGCCATGATCCAAGTCCTGTCCGCCGCGTCTGTCTCGCGCGCCGCCCGACCCGGGCCGCCACGCGTCCTACGGCACCCATGACACCCCCTGTGTCAACCTCAGACCGCCAAGGCCGGATTGTCGATCTTGATTGCGTGGCCGTGCCGGCCGGGGTAGTACGGTGCCCGGTCGACCCAGCAGCGGTAGATCACCCGCACCCCGGCGCGGGCCAGGACGCCGACGGCGTGCGGGTGGTCGTGGCCGCGGGCAATGAACTGCCGGTAGACCTACGCCGCCCAGGGACTGGAATGCCGGCCGTCGTCGGCGTACGTGGTCATCGCTTTGCGGAATCGTTTGTTGCAGGCCCACCGGAAATGCACGGCATGGTATTTCCCGGACGCCTTCGTGACGGGGGTCAGGCCGGCGAGCGCAGCGACGGCGTCGGGCGAGTCGGAGGCTTCTCGGGAATCGCCCCACTCGGCGAGCACCTGGGCGGCGTTGATCTGACCCGACCTTGGCAGCGACGTGAAGATCGCGGCGTCCGGGTGCTCCCCGAGGTGGGCGGTCACCGACCGGCCCAGGGTCTTGCGGACCTGATCGAGGGTGAGCAGCACGGCGACCAGGGCCAGCACGGCGTCCCGGACGGCCTCGACCAGGTCCGGGTCGGTGGTGCCGGCCGGCGTGGACCGCAACCGGGTCAGCAGCTCGGCGGCCGGGCGGCGACCGGTGTAGCCGTGTTTGACGCAGAACGCCTGCATGCGCTTCTCGCCGAGGTTGGCGGCGTGTTTGGCGGTCGGGTACCGGGTCAGGAACTCCAACGCGATCGGCGACTCGATGTCGGCGAAAACCTTGGTGGCGCCGGGCCAGTGCGCGTCAAGCAGGGCGGTCAGCTGGTTGGTCGCTGCGGTCCACATGGCCACAATGTCCTCACGCCTACGTACGACCGTGCGCAGCGCCTTGGTCTGCGCGGTGAACGGGGTCGCCAGCCGCAGCCGATGCGACCGCAGCCGCAGGTGCTCGGCGATGACCGCGGCGTCGCCGGCGGCGGACTTCGCGCCCGAGAGCACCTCGCCGTCGCGCCAGGTCTTGATCGCGTTCGGGCTCACCGGCATGACCGGGTACCCGGCCTCGAGCAGCGCGTCGACCAGCCGACCGTCCGGCCGTTCCAGCGCGACCGTGACCTGCATCGGGTCGTCGGTCAGCCGGCCCAGACGCGAGAGCAGGGTCGCGAATCCGTCGGCGGTGTGGTCGATCGTGAACTCGGCGATGACCTCCCCGGCGGCGTCCTGCACGCACACGGCGTGTGTTTCGGCGGCCCAGTCGATACCGACGTGGAAATCGCATTCGGGCAGGGACAATTCAACAACTCCTCACAGCGGCAGCGACGACTCGGCGAGGAGGCCGAATACCGGGCGGTCGCTGACTGGCAATCTGCGGCGCGTCCCTCTGTTGCCGGTTTACAGCCCCGCGAGAGCCGGGGGCGGCGGTGTCGTGAAGGCCGCCGAACGGCGACCGAAACAGGCCGTCACCCCGGCTCCCGCCGAGTCCCTACAACGAGCACCCTCTCAGGGCCCGCATCAAGGAGTGTTCACCAGTGACCGAAACCGCGTCGGGGAACGCACCCTACGGACGGTTCGCGGAGTTCTATGACGCCCTGCTGGGGGATCGATCATTCCCGGATATGCGGCTGACCTTCGAATGGATCCGGAATCAATACTCTGTACGATTCGCCTCGGCCGCCGACATAGGTTGTGGGACGGGTACGTTTGTCGACTACCTGTGCCGGATCGGATCCGGTCCGGTCTGGGGGGTCGACCTTTCGCCGCAGATGCTCGAGGTCGCGGCCGTGAAGAACGTCGGCAACCGGGCGAAATTCCTGCTTCAGGACATGCGTCGGATGTGCCTGCCCCGGACCGTCGACCTTGTCACCTGTCAGTTCGAGGCGCTCAACTACCTCCCGACCATCGACGATCTGCACTCAGCATTCGTTTGCTTCGGCCGTGCCCTGGCGTTCGGTGGGTCGGCGGTCTTTGACGTCACCACCGAACTTCCCCACGACCCGGTCGGGAATCGTCCTGTTTATCTCCAACGATCACCCTCGCGTTCGGTGACCGTGCGCACCGAGTACGACAAGCTGTCGCGGACTCAGACCGCACGTCTCGAGGTCGCCGATTCAACCGGTGCCGAGGTCGAGATTCACTGTCAGCGAGCGCATACCGTCGATGATGTGACCACCGCCATGGCCGACAGCGGACTGGAACTGGTCGCCGTCCACGATCTTGGCGAGATCCTGCCCGCTGGGCCGGAGTCCGCCGGATGCACGGTATTTCTGGCTCGTCGCACGTGACACGTCGTCTACCCCTACCTGTGGGACGGTCGTAGCCAGTTCCTCGCCCGGCAGGATCCGGCAAACACGGGGCCGGCGCTCTCGGCCGACAAGGTCGAGGCGTTCGTCCCGACAGGTCCCCGGGAGCGGCGTCCACGGGATCTCGGCAGCGGCGGCGCTCGGCCGAGTGACCAACCACGAGCGCGTGAGCGCCCCCGCGCACGGTTTGCGAGAGACCTTGCCGAGAGGGACCCTGATGGTCAGTTCGATTCAGGGTCCCCACTTGCGTCGGGTGACAGGATTTGAACCTGCGATTGCCTTCACTTCAGTCGATCATGAAGGGCGTTCTTGCAGCATGGGGCCCTCCAATGCGACGTCGAGGGCGACTCTGACGCACAACGCGCAAGGGGGAGGCGGGGTTGTCCCTGCGGTAGTCGGCGGTGTCTCGGCCGCAATCCTGTCACCGCTCTGCTCTGATCTGAAATATGGAACGGCAGGGCGGATGTCGGACTTCCACCACGCCGAGTAGCGTGGCCCACGGGCCGGACGCAGGGCGTATTCCAGCACCAACGACGGGACATCGAACGGCAGGAAGGCTGACCATGGCGGAGCAGGACGTTGGTCCGATCGACTATCTGGCGCTGGAGTTTCCGCAAGCCAAGATCACCGGCGCGGGGTTGGCGGCCCTGATCGACCTCGTCGAACGCGGGATCATCAGAATCCTCGACCTGCGTTTCGCGGTCCGCGACGAGGACGGCTCGATCACGGCGGTTGCGCTAGCCGACCTGGATGGCGACGGCAAGCTCGACCTGGCCGTATTCGAGGGCGCACAGTCCGGTTTGCTGGATGACGACGACCTGGCCCAAGCGGCCGGCCTGGTCGCGCCGGCGACTGCGGTAGGCCTCCTGGTCTACGAGAACACCTGGGCCCGGCCGTTCGTCACCGCGATGCGGAACGCCGGGGCCGAGGTAATGGCGAGCGGCCGGATTCCCGCCGCAGACATCCTCGCGGCGCTGGACAACCTGGAGTCGGCAAACGCCTGACGACCTCAGGACGACCGACCCGACAACGAGAGGACGGGAACCATGGGACTCATCCGTGGAATAGCGAGAACTGCCGCCATCGCCGGCACGGCGACAGTCGTGTCCAACCGCGTGTCACGGCGCCAGGCCGGTCGGTGGGCGGCGAAGGAACAGCAAGCCGATGAGGAGCAGCAGGCCCAGAGTGCGCAGCAGCCGCAGTACGCCCCGCCGCCACAGCCGCAGTACGCCCCACCGCCCCAGCCGCAGTACGCCCCACCCCCCGTCGCGTCGTCAACTGATGACGTGCTCGAGCAGTTGCAGAAGCTCGGCGAGCTGAAGAAGGCCGGGGTGCTGACCGAGGACGAGTTTCAGACGCAGAAGGCGAAGATCCTTGCATGATGACCGATGCGTATGGACCAGATGCCAGAGCATCCCGCGATGTGAGGCCGGGATAGCGTCTGGTCCCGTACGTATGGGACGACACGTCTGGACTACCAGTAGGTCAGTCCTGCCTGCGAACTCTCGACGGGCCGTCGCCGACTTCCTCGCTTGGCCACGGACCGCCGGCTCGTAGAGACTCCGCTCACCTTTGAACCCCCTACGGGATCACGGCCCCGGGATTGGCAAGGCCCGCGGATCGTGTCAGCGGGCCATTCGCAGTCGAGAACTGGTTTCGGATCTTGGTGGAAATGATGGCAGGGCGGCGGGTGGTTCGCTTCGAACTCCGAGCACCGTCATGTTGAGCCAGCACACCTTCCAAGTCGGCCCGATCTCGTTCACCCGCGGTTATTCGTGCCTCACCTGCCGTGGATCGTGCTCGTGACCAGTCCGACGAACACCGACGAACGGTGGCGACTGAGACCAAAACTGAGACCGCTCGCGTCCGAGCCCCCGACCATCGGTCACGCTCTGGGCTACGTCGGCCACGTCACGCATCTGCGACTTGTGGTAGGGGGGTCCGGCCGCCACGGTTTGACCTCTGCCGCTGTGCCTCCTCGTGGGCGTTCGGCCTCGGAGACCGGGCTGTTCGGCACCCAGCAGAACGAATGCGCCGCCGGCGCCGGCCAGCTGGCGCTGCTGGTTTTCGAGGTAGGACCGGACCTGGCCAGTTGGATGACAGCGCCGAATTGGCTCTGCACGACGAGCAGCCCGACTGCCGGACCCTCGCGCTGTCCGCTGCGACGTCCTGAGCCGAGAACCGCGATCAGACCACCACCACCACCACGATCATCGGCGGTCGATGACCCTGCCCGGCCGATCGACGGTCAATGGACTGACGACTGACGCGGGCGTTGAAGGACCTGCAGAACAAGCTCGGAACCGAGCCCACCGGCGCGAGGCCGACGCGGCGACCGTCGGCGCCTCAAGCAGGCACTCGCCGCGCCCGACACCACGGTCAACAGTCGCCGACAACCCCTGACAGTGTTGCGGGCCGGCCCGCGACCGTCTCCGGCCATGGGAGTTCTGCGGCGTCGCCGACAGCTGCGTCGGGTCTGCCGGTGGCTCTGGCACTCGGGGCGTGGATGACGCAGATAGGACTGTCGGTCGCCCACGGTGTGATCTCGATCGGGGCGCTGGCCGCCGCAGGCGGGAGCGCGTTTGATGGTGTTGGTCCGGCCTCACCGCGCGAGGTTTGCGAGTTGCGACACAACCCTTCTGAGGTGTCGCCGCTGCCGGAATCGGGCTCGTGCATGGCGTGCATGGGTTGTGGTCAGGCACTTCATTCGGGCACCCGTGGCCACGGTGGCATGCTTCAGAGGCTTCTGGCTGGTGCCCGGAGGACTCGCTGTTCGGCGGGACCGTCGGCGAGCCCGATACTGGTACGGTCCTGCCCGCCCGTTTGTCGAACGGGTTGAATCTGCGGACTTCTCCGCACAAGCGTCTCCAACGAAAGGGATGCGTATGTCCACCTCCACCAGCCAGCGCCCGCGTAGCGGCCTCGCCGTCGGATTCATCGTCTTCGCCGGCGTGGCCGTGGTCATGATCGGCGCCTTCCACGCGCTGCAGGGTCTGATTGCCCTGTTCAACGACGACTTCTACGTTGTCGGCCAGAAATGGGTCTTCGAGTTCGACCTGACCACGTGGGGCTGGATCCATCTGCTCGTCGGTCTGCTCGTCCTGGTCGCCGGGTTCTTCGTGTTCAACGGCGCCGTCTGGGCCCGCGCCGTGGGCATCGCCGTCGCCGCGCTCAGCGCCGTGCTGAACTTCATGTGGCTGCCCTACTACCCGATCTGGAGCCTGGTCATCATCGCTCTGGACGTGTTGGTCATCTGGGCGCTGTCCGTCCACGGCCGCGACTTCACCCGCTGACCAAAACGGCTCTCCGGCACGGCAGGGGTGGCATCCAAAGTTGCCACCCCTGTTCCGTCGGCCCTGTCCGCTGATCAAGGGTCCTGGGCGACGATCTGTTTGAGCTGGTCGGCCTGCTGGGTGCTCCAGCCGGGTGGTTGGAGCAGGGTGGCCCAGCCGTCGACGAACTCCAGGGTGTAGGTGTGCCCGTGGCCGGGTGGGGTGTCCACGGGTTCGAGCATGTCCGCGGCCACCTGCCAGAACGTCACGAACGGAATCCACACCATTTCGCTGGTCACGTCCGCCCCCGGAGGTTCGGTCAGCCAATCCGGCCGATGCAGGATCAGGTCCGGGCTCAACCACACGACCGGATCGGAGGCGTGCTGCAGGTACAACACCCGGGTGCCGTCCCACGGCTGCCCCTGCGGGGGGATGCCCGCGGTGGCGTCGTTGCTGAACCGGACGATCCGACCGTCCCGGAAGATCGGCTGCACCTCCGGGCTGCCCGGGTCCCGGTCCGCGGTGAACTCCCGGTTCAAGGCGTTGAACGCGGGCGGGCCGGCGAGCAAGATGCCGTCGGTGCGGTTGGCCATGTCGGCCTCCCCGCTGAACGGGGTCTCCATCGCGAACGAGCCCAGACTCAACCCGAACACATACAGCCTGGGTCGCTGGTCCGGCGGCAGCTGCGACCACTTCTGGTACACCGCGTCGAACAGCGCCCGGCCGGCCTGCCGGGCCTTGGCCTGGTCGACCAGGAACGACGCCCACGACGGCAGGTACGAGTACTGGATGGCCACCGCCGCCGAATCACCGCCGGTCATGTACTCGAACGAGTTGATCGCGGCCGGATCCACCCACCCGGTCCCGGTGGTCCCGGTGACCAAAAGGTTCCGGCGGTTGAACCCGCCGGCACGGTCCAGGTCGGCCACCGCCAGAGCGGCCCGCTCCTCCACATCGGCGGCGGACGCGATCCCGGCATATGCGCGGATGGGTTCGGCCGCCGGCGCACCGGTGAACCCGGCGATCTGCTCCCGGGTGGGGCCCGTCCCGGCGAAGTTGCGGCCCTGGTAGCCCAGGGTGTCCCAGCCGATCAGCGATCCCGGCGCGCCCGACCGCACCGAGGTGGTGGGTGGCACCGCGGTTTCGCTGGTCGTGGTGTCCCGGACCGCGAACAGCCGGTCGGTCAGGGCCAGCACGCCGTCCACGATGACCCCGCTGACCAAGCCGATCGTCAGCGCGGCGGCCAGCACCCAACCCACTGCGCGGGCGGCCCGGGCACCCATCCACCGCGGCAGCCGACGGGCCACCCACCGGTATCCGGCCCGGACCCCGCGACCGGCCGCGACCAGCGCCACGAACGAGACCGCCGCGAACACCGGCAGCAACAGCCGGGAGCCCAGGGCCTCCGGGGCCGCGCCGGTCAGGTCCCGGATCTGGCCCTGCCACCGCTGCCCCAACAGATACGACACCACCGTGATCGCCGGTGCCGCTATCCAGAAGATCCGCCATGAGGTCGGCCGGGTCGGCCGCACCGGCCGGTCGGCAAACTCTCGCCAGATCCATGCGGCCAACACCCCCAGGCCGTAACCGATCGCACCGTTGATCCCGCATACGAGACCGCCGAACGCGCCCGGCCGAGGCACCAGGGACGGGGTGAACGACAGACAGACGAAGGCGACCGCCACCCACGCGCCGGGCAGCGTGTACCGGAACCAGCGCCGACTCCGCCGGCCGGGCGTGACCGGCCGGTCCGCCTGATCGCCATCGTCCGGCGCGGCGGGGGGTGCGGGATCAGGGTCGTGGACCCCGGGGGTGTCGGAATGGATCACCATGGGCAATTGGCCTACCAACCTGGAAAGTCGATCGTTTGACCGGGAGTATCCCCGCGCGATGTCACGAAACCGCCGTCGCTGCGGTCCGTTTGCCTCACGCCAGGGTGACGAACAGCACACCGAGCCCGTTGACCGACCAGTGCGCCAGCGTCGGAGCGAGCAGGCTGCCGCTGCGCACGCGCAGCTCGCAGAACAGCACCCCGGCGGCGCCGGTGAACAGCACCGTGCCGACCACCCGAACCACCACCCCCAGCGTGCCGCCGCCCACCACGTCGTCAACGGCCTGGTTCGCCGCGCCGCCGGCCAGCGCCGGCAACACATGCCAGAACCCGAACAACACCGAGGACACCAGGGTGGCCGCCCACCGACCGGACCGGCGCCGCAGCAACCCCCACAGCACCCCGCGGAAGGCGAACTCCTCCGGAATCACCGTGCCCAACGGGATCACCACCAGAACCTGGAGCAGCGCCTGCGCCCAGGACCCGCTGCCCGTCCCGGCCACCGCAGCCCGCGTCGCCGGGATCACCAACGCCAGGCCATACCCGACTGCGGCCAAAGCGGCGAACCCACCACCCCACCGCAACCCGGCCGACCAGGACGAGCGGGTCAACCCAAGGTCGGAAAGTCCCAGCCCGCTGCCCCGGGCGATCACCACAAGGGCGCCGGTCAACCCCACCCCGATCGCGACGCTCGCCCCCGGCACCCGGTTCGACAGCACATTCGCGCAGACCAACACCAGCACCGAGAGCACCATCGAGACGCGAAATGACACGACCACCCACCGACTCTCGTCCTGCGCGATCAGCACGTCCGTGCAGCGGAACCGCCTTTCGCCGGCGCCGCCATCGCCGAGCATGTTCGGCACTTCCATCCTGGCAAACGCGCCGGCACAACGACGACCCAGCACGATTATCGGCCCCGAGTCCGCCCCCCTGCTCACCGTCGGGCTCGGTGTGTCAATCCCTTTCGTCCCCGCCCCACTGCCGGTGGTGGCTGGTCATCCCCCTGATCATCGCCAGCCGTGGCTTGGGCCTGTTGGTCTCCCGACTGACAACTTCACCGTGTCCCAGGTCCAACGTGCCGACCTCACCAGCGGACAACCCCGCAGGCCCAGGCCGAGATCGTGCGCATCAACGACGAAGCCCGCCCCATGGCGCCCCAGTTCGCCGTCCTCGCCGGTTTGATCGGTCGGCCATCGCCGTACGCACGCGACGCCAACTCGCACAGGCCAAGCACACCTTCACAGGGCCGACCGTCCTAACCCCGGATCGGGTTCGACGTAATCCGGTACAGTCCGCAGCGGCAGCGCGGACATCGCCTCCTGCATGTGAATCTAGAGGGGGTCGGTATGTCGGAGCCGATCGACACGCAGCGGCAGACGCCCGAGGACGCCCTCGCCCGCAGTGTGGAGGTCCGGCGAGGCGCAGGATCACCATGGGCCCGGGTGCTGCGCGAGTTGGGCGCGGTCGACCGGGCGGTTTACCAGGCGGTCGCGGACACACCCACACCTGAACTTGACCGTCCCATTCGACGGCTCTCCAACGCCGCGAACTACTCCCGTCTCTGGCTAGGCATCGCCGCCGCCATCGGCGTGCTCGGCCGCCAACGTGGGCGCCGGGCCGCGCTCGAGGGGGCACTGGCCATCGGCGCCACGTCGGCAGCGGTGAATCTCGGCATCAAGCCCATCGCCCGGCGGCGACGGCCCGACCGCGCGTCCCCCACTCCGGACGACACCCGGTTCGTGTCGATGCCGAAATCCACGTCATTCCCCTCCGGCCACTCCGCGTCGGCGTTCGCGTTCGCCTACGCCGTTGGTCGGCACCTGCCGGGGCTGGCCGTACCGATCCGGCTGCTCGCCGGCGCGGTGGCCTACTCACGAGTGCACACCGGTGTGCACTACCCGGGCGACGTCGCCATCGGTTCCGTCGTTGGTGCCGGAACCGCCGCCATGGTGGCCGCAGCATGCGATCGGATATCCCGAAACCCGCACCCGGAACGATGATCCGGTGTGACCGACAAGCCGCTGCAATAATGACCAAGAGTAGATGAACGGTGTCTGAACGACTGACCTGTGGCACGCCGCGGATGCCGCGAATACCAAAAGGTCAATTACCGTAAACCGATTAGTGGTCGGTTGACATTTCATTCCACGCGAGGGTGGGCCGCGGTCTCGATTCCGGAATGTGCCGCGCCGCTCGACCTGGTCCACCATCAGCGGGATATCACATGGCTTGTGTCGGAGGTACAAGATGTGGACCGCGCCCTATCGGCGAATCCACCCGACTGGCCAACGGGTCATCAGCACACGCGTGTCCCCAGGCCATCCAGACTCACGATGAGGGCGACCAGTTAGTTAGCACGATCGGCAGCGGATCGGCGTAGAGCCCTCGCTCCCGCCGTTCGAGATGCGGTGTGTGACAGCGAGGGCGGACACTGAACAACCAGTAAGGAAGGTGGTCATCGATGTGCCGCTGGCTGGCGTACTCGTGATCCGATCCTGATCGAGGACTGCTGTTCCGCCCCGCTCACTCCCTGGTCGATCAGAGCCTGCGCGCCCGGTTGGGCGCCACCACCACCAACGGTGACGGCTTCGGCGTCGGCTGGTATGGCGACCAACCGACGCCCGCGGTGTTCAAGGCGATCGAACCGGCCTGGAACGACCGGAACCTGCGTGAACTGGCCGGCCAGATCCGCAGCCGGCTGATGTTCGCCCACGTCCGGGCATCGACAGGAACCCCGGTCCAGCGCAGCAACTGCCACCCCTTTCGACATGACCGATGGCTATGGATGCACAAGGGAGCGATCAGCCAGTTTCCCTTGGTCAAACGGGACCTCCACCTCGCCATCGATCCTTCGCTGTTCCCGAACATCGAGGGCTCGACGGACTCCGAAACATTCTTCTACCTCGCATGACCCACGGACTGACCGACGATCCTCCCCGGGCGGTCGAGCGGGCGGTCGGGCTGATCGAGACCATCGGCCATCGCCACGGAATCGAGCACCCCATCCAGCTGACGGTGGCCACCACCGACGGATCGTCGATCTGGGCATTCCGCTATTCCAGCCAGGGCCGCTCACGATCACTGTTCTACTCGACCGCGGTGTCGGCACTGCGCCACTGCATCCGGAGGTCCCGGTCCTGCACACGCTCAGCGACGAGACTCGGCTGATCGTCTCCGAACCCCTCGGTGACCTGGCAGGCGCCTGGAACGAGGTCCCCGAGTCAAGCTGGGGCCTCGTCCGCGGGTCACGACGAACTACACCCCTTCCGTCCAGCCACGGCTCCTTCCGTCCAGCCACGATGACCACATGGACTATTTGCACGACGGGCTCTGGCACGCTCCCCACGACGAGCACCCCGACCTGGACCATTGACCGGCCCTGGATCTGTGGAATGCCCCGCGGTGGAGCCATGAAATATCTCGGGCCGGCGACGAGATCAATAGCGGCACTCTGGCTCGTGTCACGTAATTGTGCCAACGTTACTAGGCGTTATTGTTGGCAAGCAGCTTCTTAAAGTCTTGGTGCAGGACCCTGACCTGCGCGATGATCTCACCCGGCGTAGCCGTCCAGACGAAAGGTTTCGCATCGCGGTTCCAGTTCTCGATGTATGACTTGATCGTCGTGATGAGCGCGCGCAGAGATTTGAATGTTCCA
>DATDBV010000705.1:0-3583 GCA_036524715.1 Nakamurella sp.
GTCGGGCAGGCCACCGAGCAGTTGCGCCGCGTCGACGAGATGACTACCGCAGTACGGGATTCCGACGCCGCACTGGCCGCCGCCGCGGATGGTCGATCGACGGCCGCGGCAGCGCTCGACACGCTGACCGCGCGGGTCGGACAGGCCTGGCGGAACCTGCGGACCGTCCGGGACTCCGTGATCGGTCTCGGCGCGCCCGACCTGCCGGAGGGATCCGCGCTCGCCGGCTGGGCCACCCTGGCCGCCTGGGCGGGCGCGGCGGCGCGGGCCCGGGCGACCGCACTGCCGGACGCCCAGGACGCGGTGACGGCGGCGACCCGTCACCGGGACGAGACGGCCAAGCACCTCACCGACGAATTCGCCGCCCTTGACGTCGCGGTGGACGGCGACCTGGCCGACACCGCGCCCGCGGCGGCGGCCGCGGAGCTGGCCCAGGCCAGGGGCGACCGCCGCCGCATCGCCGAACGGCGGGCCCGGGCCGCCGCGATCGGCGCCGACCTGACCAAGGCCCAGGAGGAGCAGCGGGTCGCCCATGAACTCGGACGACTGCTGCGCAGCAACCAGTTTCCCGAATGGCTGGAGGCGGCCGCGCTGGACACCCTGGTCGTCGACGCCTCCAAACGGCTCTCCGAGCTGTCCGGCGGGCAGTTCGAGCTGACCCATCGGGACGGCGAGTTCATGGTCGTCGACCACGCCGACGCCGACAGCATCCGCAGCGTGCGCACCCTGTCCGGCGGGGAGACGTTTCAGGCCAGCCTGGCCCTCGCGCTGGCCCTGTCCACCCAGCTGTCGTCGATGGCGGCGGAGGGAGCGGCCCGGCTGGATTCGATCTTCCTCGACGAGGGCTTCGGCACCCTGGACGAGGCGACCCTGGAAGTGGTGGCCGGGACGCTGGAGAACCTGGCCCAGGGCGACCGGATGGTCGGTGTGGTCACCCACGTCGGCGCGCTGGCCGACCGGATCCCGGTGCGGTTCCAGGTCAGGCGGGACTCCCGGACGTCATCGATCGAACGCGAATCGCCGTGACGGCGGCAACGACCGTTGCGACCGGCGCGGCCATGCGGTTCGCCGTCGATGGTTGGGATCCGGGCTACGGCAGCAGCTTCGAGGTCGATGAGGAGCTGACCGACACCACCGCGAATGTCGGGGTGGAGGTGGAACGGTCGCGGGTGGACTGGCGGCCGATCCCGCCGGCCGGCAGTACCCCGGTGCCGAGCCGGGTGCTGTTCGTGGACGGGGTCCGCCGAATCGAGGCCAGGGCCTGGATCGACGACTCCTCTGACCTACTATCGGGTGGCGGGCCGGCCGACAGCGCGTCCGAGGCGATCTGCGCGTCCTACGCCGCCGGAGTGGTCTGCTGCACCGGAACGCGCGCGCACCTGCAGCGATCGATATCAAGGCGGGGTCTGTTCAGCGTCGCCCCGCACGCGCTGGACATCCGCACCACGGCCGGTGTGTACGAGGCGTTCCAAACTTCCCCGCACGCGCAGCAGCCGCTGGCCGCCGCGCTCTCGCGCGCCCTGCAGAATCGCCTGGCCGCCATCGAACTCGACGTCGCGAACGGCGCCCGGGCGGATGCACCCGATGAGGACGACCTGCTGGTCGTCGACGGGCCGCTGCATGGTCGGACCGGGCTGCCCCGGGCGATCGGCTACATCAAGAGCCACCACAGCGCGTACCTGCCGCGGGAATTGCACGCAATGGTCGGCCGGCTGCAGGCCGGGGAACGGACCCCGGTGTTCCTTATCGGCAACGGCTGGGACCGTCATTCCTGGTACCTGCGCCTCCCGGGTTCGCCGGGCGCGCCGTGGGCCGGCGTCGTGCGGGTCGAGTGCGCCCCCGACCTGTCCACGGCCCGGGTGGTGGAACTGGCCGGCCTGACCCAGGCGGTGCTCCCGCGCTACGCATCCGCCGAGTACAAGGACACCCGGGCACCGCAGAACCTCTACCCCATCGCCGGTCTCGAGCGCGAGCTGCGGCGCCGGCTCGGGGATCAACGGCTGCTCTATCGGGCGCTGCGGGTGGCCGCCGCAGCACGATGAAGGGATCCCCTGGGCCGGATCCTGGATCACCTGCTCGACTGACGCGACCTCACGCCGCGATCACGCCCGGGCGTGATCGATCGGCGGGAACACCGACGAACTCGACGACCTGCCGCACCACGGCCGGGTCGATGAGCAGCCGGCGATGACCGAGACCCTCGGTGCTGACCATGGTGGCGGGTCCTGGCCAGCTCTCGGCCAGTTCGACGGTGTGGGCGTGCCAGGTCTCCCGGTCACCCCGATCGTGCACCACCAGCAGCGGCACCGGTGCCGCGTCCCGGGCGAGCAGGCGAACGTCAATGGCCGCGACGGGGTGGCCGGTCAGCCGGGCGATCCGCTCGTCCATCGCCAGCCGGGTCCGACGCCCGATGCCCACCTGTGCCGCGAACCGGTCCAGATGGGTGCTCAGGTCGCGCATCGGTGCGAGGAGGACGAACCGTCCGACCGGCCGGCCGTCCCGGTTCACCATCAGCGAGGGCACGGCGCCCATCGAGTGCGCGATGACGGTGTCCGCCTGGCCGAAGCGGGACATGACGGCGGTCAGCGCGGCGGCGAACTCGACGCCGTGGGTGCGTCCCGGTCCGCACGCCCCCGGGTCGGATCGACCGTGCGAGGGGGCGTCGAACATGACCACCCGGAAACCGGCTCGCCGGAGCGGGTCGACCAGTGCCGACAGTTGCCCGCCGACCCCGCCCCAGCCGTGCATCAGGTACACGAGCGGGCCGGACCCGAAGCTCGCGCCACGGACGGTGCCCCCGCCGACTCGGACGGCGAAGGGCTCGCCGCCTTCCGGCTCCGGCGGAACCGGCGGCATCGGTGGGACGGTGAGCCACAGGCGGGTAGCGTGCCGTCCGCCGAGAGCGGGCGCCATCCGCTCGCTGAGGCCGAACAGCGATCGCAACATGCTGATTTTCGCACGAACGCTCGTGCTTTTCCAGGAAGTTTCGTTGGTCATGGTCGCCCTTTCGTCGGATGGTCGGAATCTGCCCACGGTCAGTGGGACCGGTGTGCGCGCTCGACGAGGGCGTCGAATGCCCGCCGGGTCCGTTCGAGCGCTTTCGGGTCGCGCATCAGCCGGCTGGCGTGGTGGTGCCCGAGCATGACCGAGTGGACCTCGAACGCGAACTGCTGGACGTCCAGGCCGGGGTCGAAGTCGCCCTCGGCGACGGCGGTGCCGGCGACCGTGGCGAGCAGATCCAGCCAATCCTGTTCGACCCCGATCAGGGCGTCCCGCAAGTCCCCGGGTCGCTCATCGAGTTCGACTGCAGCCCCGACGAAAATGCAACCACCGACCAGTACATCGCTGGTCCAGTGCAGCCAGTTCGCGAAGACTGCCCGGACCCGGGGTTCGCCGCGCGGTGCGGCCAGCGCGGGCCGGACCACGGTGTCGACGAACCGCTCCTGCGCCCTTGTGAGCACCTGGCGCTGCAGCGCCTCCATCGAGCCGAAGTGCGCGAACAGTCCGCTCTTGCTCATCCCGGTGCGCTCGGCGAGCAGCCCGACGGACAGCCCGCCGAAACCGTCCCGCGAGGCGACCTGCA
>DATDBV010000706.1:0-3496 GCA_036524715.1 Nakamurella sp.
CCCGTCGGCCAGGCCGAACGGCGGCAGGGTGGGCGGGCCGTCGGGGTCGCCGGTCATGTGGGCCAGGCCGCTCATCGCCTCGATCAGTGTGCCGAACGCCCGCCGCTGCGCGTAGGGGCCGTCCTGGCCGAAGCCGGTGACACGCAGGATGACCAGGCCCGGGTTGATCTCGTGCAGCGTCTCGGGTGAGAGGTCCCACTTCTCGAACACGCCGGGCCGGAAGTTCTCGATCAGCACGTCCGCCGTGCGGACCAGATCCAGGAAAAGCTCCCGGCCCTCCGGGTCGGACAGCTTCGCGGTCACCGTCCGCTTGTTGCGGCCCAACGTCTTCCACCACAGGCCCTTGCCCTGCTTGCGCCAGCCGTGGGTGCGGGCCGAGTCGCCGATCGGGTGCTCGACCTTGATGACGTCGGCACCGAAGTCGCCGAGCATGGTGGCGGCCAGCGGGCCGGCGTAGACGGTGGCGGCGTCGATAACGCGGTACCCGGCGAGCGGCCCCTGCTGGCGGTTGCCCTCCTGCGGGTCCTCATCCTTGAGGGTGGTGGTCTGGGAATCGTGCGTGACGGTCATGTCACTCCTTTTCGAGATCGGTCAGGTCGGGAAGAAGGGTGAGACGGCTGGGGACGACACTGTCCCGGCGGGTTCGGGTGTTGGCCCGTTGGCGGCTGGTGGAGCTGTCCCGGGCCCGGCGGCAGAGGCATCGGGCCCGGGACAGGCTTGCGGAGAAATTCCGGCGGGCGGGACCGGTCGTCAGCCGACCGGGATCACTCCCAGGGCGATGGCGGTGACCAGCATGACCAGCGAGCAGACGACGGCCCGCCAGATGACCTTCTTGTGGTGGTCGGCCATCTGGACCCGGGCCAGCGAGATCAGCAGCAGCATCGCGGGAACCAGCGGACTGGTCATGTGCACCGGCTGGCCGATGATCGAGGCCTGAGCCATTTCGACCGGCGAGATCCCGTAGTGGCCGGCGGCCTGCGACAGGATCGGCAGGATGCCGAAGTAGAAGGCGTCGTTGGTCAGGAAGAACGTCAGCGGCATGGACAGCAGCGCGGTGATGACGGCGAACCAGGGACCCAGCGGTTCGGGCACGGCGGAGACGATCGCGTTGGCCATCGCGGTGACCATGCCGGTGCCGGACAGCACGCCGACCAGGACGGCAGCGGCGAACACCATGGCGACCACGGACACGATGGACGTGGCGTGCGCGGTGATCCGCTCGGCCTGGTCCTTCTGCTTCGGGAAGTTCACGACCAGGGCGACCGCGGCGGCGAACATGAAGACCAGGGCCAGCGGCAGCTTGTCCAGGCCCAGGCAGACCAGCAGGCCGACGGTCAGCGCCAGGTTGAACCAGATCAGCTTGGGCCGCAGGGTCTTGCGGTTGGGGTCGAGACCGTCCTCCATGTCGGAGTGCTCGGTGCCCTCGTCGGCGCTCAGTTCGAACCGGGCGTCGTCGGTCAGGGTGAGATCGGCCGGCGGGACCGGGGGCAGGGTCCGGTCGCTGCCACCACTACCGCCGCCGCGCACCAGCACGGTGGTGCCACCGCCGCCGCCCAATTCGGCGGCCACCTTCTCCAGGGTGTGACCCGACTTGAGCAAACGCTTCTTCTCGGAGCGGCCCAGGAAGTACGAGAGCACGAACACGGTGACGACGCCCAGGATCATGCCGGGGATCATCGGGTTGAACAGCTCTCCGGGCGAGACGTTGAGAACGGTCGCGGCGCGGATGGTCGGGCCGCCCCAGGGGACGATGTTGATCACGCCGTTGGCCAGGTTGGCGACGACGGTCAGCACGACCGGGCTCATGCCCAGTCGGCGGTAGACGGGCAGCAGGGCCGAGACGGTGATGATGAAGGTGGTGGAGCCGTCGCCGTCCAGGGAGACCGCGGCCGCCAGCAGGGCGGTGCCCAGGACGACCTTGACCGGGCTGTTGCCGACGATCCGCAGGATGAACCGGATCAGCGGGTCGAACAGGCCGACGTCGATCATGAGGCCGAAGTAGATGATGGCGAAGAACAGCAGGGCCGCGGTCGGCGCGAATTCCTTGATCGCCTTCATGATGGCGCCGGTGATGCCGCCATCGACATCCTCGGCGATGCCGAGGCCGGTGGCCACCAATCCCATGGTGATCGGCACCAGAATCAGCGCGATGACCGGTGTGATCCTTTTGCTGAGGATGAGATACATGAAGGCTGCGATCATCGTGCAGCCGAGGGCGATGAGCATCGGTGCTCCCTTCGGAAAGTCGCTGGTGGACAAACCGTATGAGGGAGCGCCGGGAATCCGATGCTTGGAAAAGCAAAGGTCGGTTAATGGTCGCAGGGTTCGTTGTGGTCGTTCTGGTCACGCCGTCGGGTCGACCGCCGACTTGCGCCACATACAGGTTCCCGGGCCGCCTGAACCTGCAGGTGGCGCAGGTCGGCCTGCCGGTCCTATGCGGGTGGCTGATCGTCCGTGGTCCTGGGGTCGGCCGATTCGGCTTGGACCGCGAAGGCCGGGGTGAACTTGGCCAAGGCAGCGTAGAACCGCTCACCGGTCATGGCCGGGCGACGGTAGCCGCTGCGAAGGCAGCGCAGCGCGCGGACGGTTGCGTCAGTGTCCAGGTCGAGTTGGTCAAGCAGGAAGTCGTCGGGGTGCACCGCGGACAGCCCGTATCTGTCCAACGCCGATGCCGGGAGGTCCGGGTATTCGTTGTGACGATGAGATCGGCGTTCCCCCGCACGGCGGCGGCGAGCACGTGCCGATCCTTCGGATCGTTGGTCATCGCCTGGATCAGCGGACGGTAGTCGTCGACCTGGGCATCCGGGAAGGCGCGTCGCATCTGACCGATCCTCTTCTCGGCGCGCCCGGGTTCCACACCGAGCTTGGCCACCAAGGTGTGCTCGACTTCGTCGAGGATGTCCGTCGACCACAGCGGGCGTACAGATCGTCCTTGGCGAGGTGCAGCAGGACATCACACAACAGGTGGGCACGAGCACGCAGGCGTCCAGGACAGCACGGAACGTCATCGTCGAGATCGGGTCGCTATCTGGTGTCGACGAAGCCGGTGCCGTCGAGCTCCTGGTCGTTGACGTCGTCCGTCATCTCCTGCAGAGCCGCCCGGCGGGCGTCCCGCTGCCGTACCTGGAAGGTGACCAGATCCTCCAGCTGCACCCGTCGGTGCCGCCCCGGCTTGGTGAAAGGAATCGCGCCGGACTCCAACAGCCGGACCAGGGTGGGACGGGTCACGCCGAGCAGGTCGGCGGCCTGTTGCGTGGTCAGCGTCGTCCGGATGGGTGTGACCGAGACCGCCCGCCCGTCCGCCATCGCGGCCGCGGCGTCGCGCAGCACGGCGCCCAGTTGCTCGGGCAGCTCCACTTGCGTGCCATCGGAGAGAGTCAACTGGAGGCCATACCCGGGATGCGGCGATCCGCGCAGCCGCCCGCCCCGACTCCTCGGAAGGGGCCGGTAGCACGGTGTGGTCCAGGACGGTACTCACATATCCAAGGTAATCGAA
>DATDBV010000707.1:0-4760 GCA_036524715.1 Nakamurella sp.
CGCGCCGACAATGGCCGGCGCGACCCGACCAATCCCGGCGCGGACCGTCCCGCGTCCTACAGATCGAACTCCGCGGTCGGGATGCCCACCGCGTTGCAGGCGTCCCGGACGGCTGCCCGCTCCTGCGGGTCGAAGTTGCCGTCCGCGCCGCCGATGATGATGCCCAACTGGATCACCGCACGCGCCTGGTCCGGCTTCTTGCGGAGCTTGCCGATGGTCGCGATGGCCTCGATCTTGCCGAACTCGAAGTCGCCGGCCAACTTGCTGCAGTACCAGTCGAACTTCTGCTGCAGCTCGTCCGGCGGGAACACCGCGAGGACCGTGTTGCTGCGGATGAAGCCGGCGGTCTTGGCCTGCTCGCTCGGGTCGATCGAACCGTCGGCCGCGGCGATCAGTGCGCACATCGCCATGCTGCCGTTGGCGAACTCCTTGTTCTTGAACTGCCCCGACTTGGTCGTCAGCTGGGTGTTCATCTCCTTGGTCTTGGCCTTGAGCGAATCCCAGAATGCCATGTGACTCTCCTGAACTGTCGACTGATTACGGTTCACACCCCGCCACATTCGGTGGCAGCGGAGCCCGCACCCGGGTAACGAACCTGCGCGGCAAGGGGTTCCGCGGGTTCACTGAGAGCTATCCAACGTCGGCACCGCCGAGGCCTACCGACGGTACCTCAGTCGCCGAAGGAGCCGGCAGCGGTGGGGCCGGCGGCGTCCACGGCCGCACCCGCTCGACGACGTCACTGTAGAACGCCTCCACGGCCTCGTTGACCGAGGTCACGAAGCTACCGCGCGCCCCGGAGCGCTTGGTCCCCATCGGATGGGAGCGGGAGACGACGAAACTCGACGGCTCCCAGTCCTTGCCGGGCAACAGAACCTGTGGACGATTGCGGACGTCGGACAACCGCTCACATGTTGTCTCGGTCCGCGGTGCGAATCGCGCTTCCACCAACAAGTCGTCCGGGGCATCCCGCAACTGGCGGGACAACCAGGCCACCCGCCGACTCAGCGAGTTCTCCTGAGGCGCTCCGACCTCGAGATGGACGGTGACCCGCGCCGTGCGAAGATCCGCGGAGACGGCAATCGGTCCCGCCGCATCGGGCACGCGCAGTGTCGCGGCCAGAAGGCCGTGATCGCCGAGCAGGTGGGTGCCCTCGTCCAGGCGGAGACCCGGGTCCGCCTGCCACCGTCGCGGTACGACCTGTTTGACCGGCACGCCGAGGCGGGCAGTCAGCCGCAGGCATAGTTGCCGGACCATCTTCTGCCACGCGTCGACGATCGGGGCCGACTTCTTGTCGCCCGGGCGCAGCGTGCCGGCCGCAACGGATTCCCGCACCGACACCCACGAGGGTCCCATGTCGTTGAACGGCATCGCCCCGGACCGGGGGTGCTCGAGATATCGGTTGAGCTCGGTCAGGATCCACAGGGGCACCTGATCGGCGAACCGATGGTGCGCCAGGAGCATCTTGATCTCGTGCATGATCTCCGACCAGGAGATGTGGAACAGGGCGACGGCGTTGGTCGCGCGAGCCGGGAGGTCCACCGGATGGACGTCCGGATCGGTGCTGATCTGATTCGAAATGGTGAACACAGCGTCGTATTTGCGACGCTTGGCCAGTCGGAGATAGGTCTCGATCTGTTCCCGGCCCAGGATGCCGTCACTGGTCTTCACCTCGACCAATGCGGTCCAGACACGCTGACCGCGGGCAATCCGAATCACTCCGTCGGGGATGACCCGCTGCTCTCCCAGCGAGAAGCCGACTTCGATGAAGGTCTCCAACGCGCCGACCGGCGCCCCCGCTCGCGCGGTGAGCGCGCGCCCCAACGGTCGCACCGCCGCCATGGTCCACAGCAGCGCGGAGGTTGCGCGCTTCTCCTGCTCGTCGGCACCGCCGATGCCGGAGATGGAGAACAGCCGGGATGACTGCCATGCCGGGTCCTCGGCGAGCCTGATCGGTGGGAGACTCACCGGCTTGTCGACGGCGACCCGGACCTTTCGTGGTTTGCGGGCAGGAGCCGGTTCGGTCGATGCGGTCGTCGAGGCCGGAGCACCGTCATCGACGCTCTCCTGTTCCGATCCGACAGGGACCGGCTCCATGTCCTCCGGGAGATCCCCACCGGAGGCGGTCGCTTCGACCAATGGCTCGGTGAACTCGCCATCGGTCTCCGCCGGCGCATCGGAACTGTCGATCGTCACGCCGTAGTCGGTGGCCAACCCGGCGAGGCCACCGTCCCAGCCTTGGCCCACGGCCCGCAACCGCCACTGGCCCTCCCGGCGGTAGACCTCACCGAGCACCAACGCGCGCTCGCTGGTCAGGCCGGTGACCGGATAGCGGGCCACCGGCTCGGCCTGTTCGCCGGTGACCAACCACTCCAGGCGGTCGACTTCGGAGAACGGTGAACCATCCGTGCTGGCGGCGACGGTCAGCGCGTGGACATCGGCGTCGACCGCGGTGAGATCGATCAGAACGTCGTCGGAGCCACCGGAATCCGCGGTGATCTTGCCGGTGTGCACCACCGACCCATCCGCAGTTGCCGTCTGGTTGTAGAAGATCATGTCCGCATCCGTTCGGACGCGGCGATCAGCACCCAGGATCAGAGCCACCAGGTCCACATCGACCGGGTTCGATGTGGAGTTCCATCTGACACTCAGCCGGAGGCTCGACGCTTCCGGATCGAGCGCGACATTCTGACCTTTGACGAGAACTTTCTCCCCCATCGGTCGACGATAAGTCCGTTCGACCGCGTTGTCCTGGGCAAGACATCAATTCTAGGGGAGGGGATCGACTCGAGTGGGCAGAAGGTGCCCTCAAACCAATGGCATAAGGGCGCTTTATGCACACTCGGCCGGCCGGCTGCGGGCCGGCTCAGAACGACTGCGCGGCCAACGGCACGAGTTGGTCGGCGGTACGGGCGTTGCCCGGGTTGCCGATGGCGGTGAATGTCCAGCCGTTGCCCTGCCGGGACACCCGGGCCATGATGACCGCCGTGTGGTTGCCCGAGCCGGTCAGCTGGTACTTGACCAATTCCTTGTCCCGGTCGGCGGAGTCGACCACCCGGGCGAAGGCGTTCTCGATCTGGGAGAAGTTCTGCCCGCTGTAGGAACTCACGACGAACACGATGTGCGCCACCTGGGGTGAGACCCGGGGCAGATCAACCATGATCGACTCGTCGTCGCCCTCACCCGCGCCGGTCAGGTTGTCGCCGGTGTGGATCAGCGAGTTGTCGGCCGACCGCAGGTTGCCGTAGTAGACGACATCGAGCACCCGTTTGTCGGCGGCGAACAGGATCGCGGAGGCATCCAGGTCGACCGACACCTCCTTGGTGCCGCCGAACAGACCCTTCTTCTTGATCGCGTCCCAGCCCAGGCCCATGCGCACCTGGGACAGGGCGCCGCCGCTGTCCTTGACCAGGCTGACCGTCTGACCCTTGGTCAGGTTGACACCCACGTTGCTGCCTTTCCCTCGTCCGTCGGATTCTCAGAGATTGACGCCGTAGTCCTTGGCGATGCCGGACAGGCCGCTGGAATAACCCTGCCCGATCGCCCGGAACTTCCATTCGGCGCCATGCCGGTACAGCTCGCCGAATACCATCGCCGTCTCGACCGACGCGTCCTCGGACAGGTCGTAGCGGGCGAGTTCGCTGCTGTCGGCGGAGTTCACCACCCGAATGTAGGCGTTGCGGACCTGCCCGAAGGTGGTCCCGCTGGTCTCCGCGTCGTAGATCGACGCCACGAAGACGACCTTGTCGAGGACGGCGGGCGCGGTGGTCAGGTCGATCGCCACCACCTCGTCGTCACCGGCGCCCTCGCCGGTGCGGTTGTCGCCCAGATGCTCGATCGCACCCTCGGGCGAACGGGCCTGGTTGAAGAAGATGAAGTAGTCGTTGGACAGCACGGTGCCGTTCTCGCCGCAGCCGAGGGCACTGGCGTCCAGGTCGAACTTGTCGCCGGTGGTGGTCCGAGCGTCCCAGCCCAGGCCGACCATGATCTTGGCCAGACCCGGTGCCGCCTTGGTCAGCGAGAGGTTCCCGCCCTTGACCAGACTGATGCCCATTCCGCGACTCCTTCGATGCACATGGCGCCGACCCGACCAACGCCTCCCGGACGACCCTACTGGCGGCCCAACCGGTCAGCCGACGTTGACCCCGAAGTCCTTGGCGATCCCGGCCAGCCCGCTGGCGTAGCCCTGGCCGATCGCGCGGAACTTCCACTCGCCGCTGTGCCGGTACACCTCACCGAAGACCATCGCTGTCTCGACCGACGCGTCCTCGGTCAGGTCGTAGCGGGCGAGCTCGACGTCGTTGGCCAGATTGACCACCCGGATGTAGGCGTTGCGAACCTGACCGAAGGACTGCCGGCGAGCCTCCGCGTCGTAGATCGACACCGTGATGACGATCGAGGCCGCCTGCTGCGGAACGGTTTTCAGCTCGATGTTGATGACCTCGTCGTCGCCCTCGCCCTCGCCGGTGAGGTTGTCGCCCTGGTGCTCGATCGAGCCGTCCGGGGACTTGAGGTTATTGAAAAAGACGAACCACTCGTCGGAAAGGATCTTGTGGTTGTCACCGAGCGCCAGCGCGCTGGCGTCCAGGTCGAAGTCGCCGCCGGTGGTGCTGCGCACATCCCAGCCGAGACCGACGACCACGGCTGTGAGGTTCGGGGCCTGCTTGGTGAGCGAGACGTTGCCGCCCTTGGTCAGGCTGACGCCCATCTGGACTTCCTTTCATCGGTGAACGGATCCGTGCGGCAGTCAGCCAACGCGACCG